>CAZUYF010000227.1:0-2084 GCA_964624675.1 uncultured bacterium | reverse complement strand
ATATTTGATTTGACATGACCGGGTTATTCTGAGTATTGTTTCTTCGATGAAGAAGGCTGCGGATATTGAGTTCCGGCCGCACTGCCTGACAAAAATAATTTGTACCAACGGTTGAGAGGTTTCCATGAAAAAAGACAGTCTCTTTAACACGGATGATATCTTATCTGAGAGTGGTGTCAGGGAACTTTTCGAAAGCGTAGAAGTTCATGGATCGGATGTGCTTGTCAAACAGGGTGATTCCGGAACGGATCTTTTCATTGTTGAATCCGGTCAGTTCGTAGTGACCGATGATAAAGGCGGAGGCCGGATACTGGATTCACTTGGAGAGGGAGACGTATTCGGAGAAATGGCTTTCCTTGGTGGTGAGGAGCGGTCAGCAAGCGTTACAGCGAACACTGCCGGGGCCGTATTGAAGCTTTCCCGGAAGCCATTTGTTGCATTCCTCAGGAAGAATGCAATACCCGGAACAAAATTCCTTCTTTTTCTGGAGAGACTCATCGTCGAGCGGCTCCGAAAGGCTGATTCTCTCAGAGTTCTTATCTCAGGTGACAACGACCTCTCCGGGAGACGTGACCTCAGAAAACTGAGAGCTGATATCCGGGCTCGAAATAAAAGACCTTTGCTGTCCGCGGATGATCCAATGCTGTCTGAGATGTGTCACTGGATATACGCCCGGGATGATCAGGTTCTCTTCCGGCAGGGAGACAGGAGTACAGACCTTTTCATCATCAAGAAGGGAAAGGTTGTAGTCGTTGATGAAAACTCCGGAAACTTCGTTCTAGGCCGCTTCAGTGTGAATGATGTTCTAGGTGAACGTTCATTCCTCGATGGCAAACCCAGGGCATCTACCGCAAAAGTAACCGGGAGCGCTGAAATACTGATGTTTTCAAGAGGTACTCTGCAGGAGCTCCTGATAAAGAACAGCGCGATGGCTATAAGCCTGAATCTTGGCCTGGGAAGTCTTCTCGCACGGAGACTCAGTATGGCTAATAAAACCCTGAGACTCCTGACTTACGAGGAACTTAGAGAGAAGGCGGAGGTCTCGAGATTACTCAGTGAAATGCGAAAATCCCTCCGGATCAAGGCTCTCCACTAGCCCGCATATTTCACCAGCTTTTGTTCCGTTACCGCAGGATGATCAGCCTGTCTGAAACACTATGATCGTTCGATCTCATGACCACCAGATACATGCCGGGTTGAAGATCAGCAAGAACTAATTCGTGGTCACCTGCATTCATGGAGCCACTGAAAGGTGTTGTAACAAGCCTGCCGTCACACGAATAGACATCTATTCTCACGTTAAGCTGCTCGGAAATTGAACATGATATGCTCGCAGTTCCAAGTGAGGGATTCACAAGTGAAATGTCCATACTGTAATCGTACACGATTTCCTGCTCGGCAATGCCTGTGCCCGACCAGCCTCCCAGAATTGCCCATAACCACCAGGCAGCATAAGCTTTACGGTTAGCATTTAAGGGTTGTGTGTGTGCAGCGGTGCAGTCATACCAGTCCACTCCTTCTGCATGAGTGTTTTGCCATTCAATGCCCCAATTCCCACCAGTATATGAGCAATCATCATTTACATATTTATCACCAAAATAGCTGTCATCTGGATCATAGCATTCAATATCATAAAAATCGTATAACACTTTATTATTAGCTATACAGTAATTTCTGATTTGTTGATTTCGCAAGTGAAGATTACCAGATAGTCCAGTAGCATTAGCATGTCCTGTCATATAAACAAATGTAACATTGGGATATAGACTCTCAAGTGCCGTCATCGGGGCCAGGTAAGTATCAATCATTTGCTGTTCTGTTCGATCTGCAGCCTGTCCGCACCAGGACCAGATAATCACATTTACATCTGAATTGTCAGGATTGTTCAGATAAGCAACCGTATTGTCGTACCAAGCCGGGTAATATCCACAATCACCACTCATCGCATAATCATGTAAATCCAAAGCACCTCCGGTTCCACCGTTATTCCATTCGAAAATATCAGTCGGCAGGGAGAGCCCTAATCCGCCGCCATTTGCAAAATCAACTAAACCATTCATCCCGGTTGTAAGCTGACTTCCATG
>CAZUYF010000226.1:0-3408 GCA_964624675.1 uncultured bacterium | reverse complement strand
ACGGGATTCCCTTCGACTCACTAGGCCCTTATGTGCTTGATAGTGGAAAGTGCTCGCATCGATAAAGTAGAGCCCATATTATTAGCGGTAACGCCTTATTAGTTAACACTATAGCTATGATTATGAGATGTATATTTGTGTAATTGGGTGGTACGCCCGCCAGGATTTGAACCCGGAGCCTCCTGGTCCGTAGCCAAGCGCTCTATCCAGTTGAGCTACGGGCGCACCGATTTCCATGGGTTGGACGGGTATTCTAACCAATCAAACGCCCTCCGGTCAAGACGATTAATTGTAAAGTATTCTGTATTCAAGAATTACCACATCACCAGGCTGCAGGCCGAGAAGAGAGGGGAAGTTACCCTGCGGCTGAAACAAAGCTCCCCGTGGAGTTCTATCCGGATGTGCTATTCTGATTTCAGTGTACATACCTGTCTGGTTGTATATCTGTAGCGTACAATCGTACCCGGTTGTATTCTGATGAACGGTTTCTGTTATCTCCAGTTCAATATCCGGCTGAATCCAGAGCGTATCTCCCGTTCTGATGGGCCATTCAATTATTCCTTCTATCAACTCACCCGCATGCGGCACGATGCAGGGTACAAGCTGGTTCCACTGGGAGTTAACGGGCCATCCGTATCTCAGTGTTAGTGGAAGGGCAGGACCACTTGCGTTCCACCATCCCAGTTCCATGTCTCCGTTCCTGATTATCAGCGTATCAGAGACCATGCAGACGGGGTTTCCTGAGAGATCTTTCATAATTGTATTCCGTGAGAACCATTCCCTGCCGGTACCATTGCTGACGATAACCGTAGCCGCAAAAAAACAACTATCAGCATTGATGGTCCAATGATACTCAGGCTGCCAGGTAATTCCCTCCTGCCAGTACTCGACGAAGATGAAATCGGTGTGTCCTGCCGCTGACAACTCGCATGGAACCACTGCAAGGGACAGTTGCTCAAAGAGTTTTGCAGAATCCTCAGGGCTGCAGGTGAATGACAATCGGCTTATCCCGGACAGATCAGGATACTCCACCGCATGGCTGGGAGACGCCCCCTGCCTGAGAAACCCGGCAACCTCCGCAGGCCTGTTCATGTGAAGAACAAGACCGATCGAATCGAGGTAACGTTCCGCATATCTTTCCTTTTCAGCACAACCGGCAAATATCATAATTAACATGAGGGTGGTCGCAATCGCTTTCATGGGGTATTTATCCATCTCGACCGATTTTTGAAAGGAACATATGCCTCCATATATTTCAATTGGCGGTTACTCCGATCCTCCCAGGATATCTCACTTCTCCATCGAAGCGGAGGTAGGTGAGCTTGTAGCCATTGTTGGCGGCCCGGGAAGCGGCAAGAGTAATCTAATCAAATCCATTGCTGGTATCAGGTCTGCAGGCAGGGGCTCCATAAGAATTATGGGTGCGAGACCGGGCTCCATGAGAGCCAGGGAGATGGCTGCCTTCGTCTTTCAGAACAGTAATTTTGGGCCGGACTTACCTGTCAGGAACCAGCTTGATCGCAGGATAGCACTCATTCGCGGAGTTTCTGTAAGAGAAGTTAAAAAGGATGTTGCCGGCTGGTGCAAGAAAATGGAACTTACGGAGGCTGCAGGTCAGGTTCCGGGGCAGATGAACCGATCTCAGCTACAGATGCTTTCGCTGGCTCCTCTTGCCCTTACAACACCTTCGGTAGCAGTTCTGGACGAACCTCTTGCCAATCTGTCTTCTTTGAGGGCCAGTTCAGCTCTTTCTGTCATAATTTCTCTGCTTGACAAGGCTTCTGTGCTGGTGCTTGTACAGAACAAGTCCACTCTGGTTAAGAGAGCGGACAGGGTGGTGAACCTGGCATGAAGGGCCGCAATACCTATCATTTTAGAGAAAGTATCATCATTCTTCTCAAAACAAAGTGGATTGGTCCGTATCTTATTCTCCCGCCCATGCTTGCTTTCATGGTTTACGCTGAAGCCTACCTCTCCGCCCACGGTATAACAGGAATTTTCACGATGGAACAGCGAACCGTGCTTGCCATCTGGAATGGTTCCCTTTTACTCACGCTCATTGCCGGAATCAAGTCCTGCCTGTTCTTTTCGGGAATATGGGAATCCAGCTGGTTCAGAAACTCCCTGGCGCTTCCCGTAAGCAAATCCTACGGTTTCTGGGGACCTTTTCTTGCGGTTCTATCCGTTGTGTCCGTCATTTTTGTACTTACAACCGGAGCAGTTCTTGCCGCTCTTCCGGAGCCGGGACGCTTCTCTGTTTTTCAGATCATAGCCGAATCTTACATACCTGTTGTGTGGGCAGTATCGATGGGAGCTTTTCTGGGTTTACTCACAACCGGAACAGCAGGCTCAATATTCTTCACGGCATTACTGCTTATCGGGTTCCTGGCCGGGCTGCCTGTCGCCAGCCTGCCGGAATGGCTTTTTGTGATCATTCCTCCTGTTGGAAGAATAATGACCCTGGGGCTGGTGTTCCCGCAGGGTCTTATTCAGACGGCAATTCTTATCATACACTCGACCGTTGTTCTAATGCTTGGCAGGCTCCTTTACGGTATCGGATCGAAGAGAAGGTAGCTTCCTCTACTCCCCTGCAAGGTACATCTGTGAAATTATCTGTTCAAGTTCTGTTTCCGTATTAGTGTTTGTGGTGCCTGGAATAATAGTGTAGAAGAGTATAGAGTGATCCTCAGTGAAAATTGCGCAGGCTACTCCCCCGCTGATAATATCACCGTTGCTGTTTAGCCTGTTGAATTTCAGCATCGGAACAAGGCCAATGGAACGGGTTTCCCAGAATGGAGAAGATATGCTTCCTTCTATCCATTCAGGACTGCTGATCACAAGGGACGGAAAAATGTCGGGAGAGATGATGTTGTTGAATCTGGTGGAGAGCCATTCGTCCTTTCTGGTGTTGGACTCGATATCTTCCTTCCAGTAATGCAGCTGGTATTCAGTTCCGGTTGTGTTTGGACCGCTTGCTATAACGCCGGCTTCATCGGTTAGCGTTCCTTCGACAGGCGGATTCATTTCATCAGGGAGCCAGCCGAATACTATTCCGGGGTATTCAAGAACGTACGCAGGTTCAGCCTGCTCTGAACCTGTAAGGGAAAGAATAACTATTATCAGCGTTGTAAGCATTTTGACTATCCTTCTTTTTGGTAATTGTCATGTTTACGGTTTCACAATAGAATAGAATAAGTTTCGTGTCTGTCAATAATCGAAAGGCATCAATTGTGCAGCAGCCATAAACTCCTGATCGTGGAAGATGACGAATCCCTTGCGTCCCTCCTGCAGGAATACCTCCAGCGACATGGATTCATAGTCAGCCTTCTTTACAAAGGTTCCAGGACGCTTGAGACCGTTCTGGAGACCAACCCTGACCTTGTGATACTTGACCTTATGCTTCCGGAT
>CAZUYF010000225.1:0-3456 GCA_964624675.1 uncultured bacterium | reverse complement strand
CTCTTGCCGGAAGGCTTCCGGTACCCTCCAGCCCGAGTTCGGCTGCCAGTGCGCTATCCAGGACCGTTGCCCCTGCTCCGCTGTCCAGAAGGATGGTGACAGGGTTCCCGTTGACCTCTCCATCGAGGTAGATATGCTCGCCCTTTAAGGAAAAGGCTGTCGGAGTTCCCGGATTCTCAAGTTCCCAGTCGCCCCCTGCAGAAGTGAGTACGAAGATCGATTCAGGAACAGCCACGTTGTACTCGGTAAGGATATTCCAGTTTACGATCTCCTGTCCCATGGCCGGGATAGTACTGATGCTGCTGGTCGCGGAAACTATACCTTCGATGTTCTCGTAATCATCCGGGTAGCTTCTGACCTCAATTCCCATTGTTACCGCTGTCATGAGCAGAGGAAGCCACGTTTCCTTTGAATAGTAGAAGACAACGTTCGGCTGGTCTTCAAGATACATGGGTACCGCAGCAACGCTGTCTATCAGAGTGTCCGCCCCTATTGAGATCATTGAGGTATCGAACAGGTAGTCGTAGAAGACCGTAACCCTGGAAAGCGTCATCTGATCCCTTTGCTCCATGCCCCCCGGAGAAAGGTGTCCATTGCGGTCTACCGTCCATACGCTGTCCCCAAGCATCAGAACCTGCTGTACAATCGGACCTATCTCCGTGATAGAAAAACCCATGAAAGGCTCGCGGACCCACCAGGATTCGGTCATGCCGGTCATACCGGCCATGGAAAGGCTGTCAATTGTGTGTATTACCCGGATGTTCCGAACCGCTTCCCCTCCGCCCAGGGCTTCAACGCAGTTCTGCAGTATGACGCTTTCATCCGCCGTATCCCCCAAGTTATCGACGGGGGATCCTTCATCCTGTCCGCATCCGGTCATGCAGAGGACAAACAGTGTAATCAATGCAAAGAGTAAGATGTGTTTCATACTAACCTCCGGGTAAAGAAAAGTCACTGGTTTGTTCTCAGACATATCGGGAAGAGCTGCAGCAGTCCTTCTATAAAAACCGGATCTGCGAAGGATGCCTGTATCGATACATTAAGATCGATGTCCTGCTGCGGGTAAAAAACAGATACTTCGTGTCCGTCGGTATATTCGTAATTCCACAGGGGAATAATATCCGTTGGACAGTGTCCTATTCCTCTTAATGAGTCCGCATGGAAAAGGGTCGCGTCAATGGGCATACCGGTTCGGGGTATAAGATTCCAGGCGTGAAAAAGCAGCTCGTCCCTGCCGGTTCTGAGTAATCCGCCGATGATCTGAAGTTCAAGGCCTGCCTGGGCTGCCCTGTCCTGCAGAATGTATGCGATCTCAAGGCATGGTCCCGGACCAGTTTGTGTTTCCGGTATAGTAATCGCTCGTGCTAAAGATGAGATATCCTCAAGGCTTACCGAACCGGACAAGGTTGGATAGAGCTCGGGAAGAGGCCTGAAGTTGTACGGCTGTTGTGTTACATGAAGTATCAGTGGCAGAACGATCGATGCCCCAGCAGGCAGAAGTTCTATATGCTGAACCAATATGTTCCCATCTGCGATGAAAACACCTGTGAGCCGCTGTACTGTCTGATAGGGGGGATGGGATTCCGGCAGGGGTATTTCAACTGATATATCCGTGGCGTCTCCGTCGCTCATGTTATTGAGCTTGATACTGAGTATTACCAGCGTATCCAGGTTTCTAGTGCCTGATATTCTGTTTTCCAGCCATTCTGACAGGGCAGGATCGGTTGCGGAATTGAGTGCGAGGGTGTAACAGTTCTCAGCCTCAGCATATCTGCCCGCTATCTCCAGCATAGTGGCAAGATCGAGTGTCGACCTGCCTCCATCTTTTGCCGCGAGTTCGGCGAATAGGATTGCCCTCTCGGGGATATCACCCAGTGTTACCAGATTCCAGCTGGAATCGCCGGGAGAATAGGCGTATGCCAGCAGAACTGCAAGAAGAATACTCAACTTTCCAGGCCGCGTACCGGATCAAGTCCAGCTGCCTTCATAGCCGGAAGAATGCCTGATGCCAGGCTGAGCATGAAAGCAATGAGACCGATCATGGCTGTCCGGGGTATTGAAACCCTGACAGGGATATTTTCATGAAATGAATAGACATCCGGCAGCTGCAGAATGCCTGTATCACCTATAAGCCAGCAGCCGGCAAGACCGATTAAAACCCCCAGAACGATACCGGCTATTCCAACGATTATTCCTTCCCAGAGGAATATGTTGAATATAAGCCTGTTATTGCCTCCCATGGCTTTGATGACGGAGACGTCCTTCCTGCGTTCGATGGCCGATCTGGAGATGGTTCCCATGATGTTGAAAGTAGCAACCAGCGTTATGAGAAGCAGAGCCAGGAAAGCACCCATCCGTTCAAGCTTCATGGAGGCGGCAAGATCAGGATTCAGTTCTTTCCATGTCTTTACAGAGGTACCCGCCGGCAACAGAACAGCTGCCGCATCAGCAGCATCTTCGAGAGAGAAACCCGCCGCCGGGTAGAGTTTGATACCGGTGTAACCGCCTTCGGGAAGGTACATTCTTCTTGCCAGATCAAGCGGGATGTAGGCCAGAGTTTCATCGTTCACAGGCAGCCCTGTCTCCAGTGCTCCTGATAGAACAGCCTTCCCTATCGCATATCCTCTGCTGGAAAAGAACGCCTTAGGCGGGAACAGGTACAGGGTATCACCTACGGAGTGATAGAACTGTTCTGCAAGATAGAGACCCATAAGGATACAATCATCCCCCTCCGGAGTAGAAAGTACAAGCTCTCCGTAAGAGAGTTTATCTTCCATCATGCCGGATGCGAATTCCCTTTGCGGATCGACTCCCCTTACTCTGCATCCCGAATCCACTCCCCTTGAAGGAAGACGGATGATTGCTTCTCCCTGAATGAAAGGTGAGATGCTCCGGATGGGAACGAGGGATTCCAGTTCATCCAGAAGGTTGTCAGACATTTGAAATGAGCCGCCGCTGTCTGCCATTATGACAAGGGGTGCGTCAACAATAATAACAGATTCTTCAATGAAATGTTCAAGGCCTGAAAGGACTCCCATCACGATAATGAGGGCTCCCACTCCAAGGGTTACACCGGCTACGCTGACAATTGTTGAGAATGCCAGGTGCTTTCTTCGCGGGTGCCTTCTGAGATATCTCCATGCAAGATGCCATGAGAGTGAATTCATCTGTCCCTCCGTAGTGTATTATGTGAATATAAGAAACTTCGGCAATTGAACCTTTTATATGAGAAGCAGAATAGATATACTTATCATTGCATTCATACTCAGAAAGGACAGGTATTGCCGGATCTACTCAGAAAAAGGCTGGCTGTGATGTTTACCGATATTGCCGGTTTTACATCACTCATGGAGAAGAATGAAGCGGAAGGTATGGAAGTTCTTGCCTGCTGCAGCGAAGCTTTCTTGAAACAGCTCGAATCGTATTCGGGGTCACTGGTGAAAGTAATGGGTGATG
>CAZUYF010000224.1:0-3473 GCA_964624675.1 uncultured bacterium | reverse complement strand
TATGGAGCAAACTATCTGCGGGTTCAATATTTCGCGTAAATGCTACCGGGTTACGTCCAGTATCCAGTCCGACACGGTCGATTCAAACCCATCGATGAACTCAGGCTCCAGCGTACCATACTCTTCGACCGTTCCTTCAATTGCATCCTGAAACAGATGGTTTGCTCCTTCAATTACAAGTACACGGGAAAGAGGATTCCCGGAAAGGGCCACCTGCATCGTCTCAAGATTCCTCTGGGGTGGAACCTGTATATCCAGTGAGCCGTACAGCGCCAGCACAGGGCAGGATACTGCGGATATCTCGTCCGCGGGATCGTGCTGAAGGAAATTCAGGAACCATTCCGACTCAACCTGGGAAATGGACTGTGCAACGACGTAATCAACGTAGACATCGATATCACCCAATCCTGCAAGTTCTTCTTCGGATAAATCCTCAAGCGACGCAAGCGTCTCGTATCGGAACAGCTCATCGAGTCCGGAGTGATCATCCCCTGCAAGGATGATATCCATGACCTTTCTCTGAGTCTCGACATTCCGGGCTATTTCCCCCTCTGGAAGTCCAGCCTGACGGCAGAGCATCTCTATCTGACCAAGCAGAACCTCGTAACCGCTGATGGACGGGCCTGCCATGCTCACGACGAAAGCTACATCTTCAGGTTTCCAGTCGGCTGTGATGAAAGCTACCGTTGAGCCCTCGCTGTGACCCAGAATCCCGATCCGGTCAGGATCAACTTCTGCCTGAGCAAGCATGTAATCAACCATAAGAGAAGCATCGCTCGCGAATACTGAATCCGTAATCTGATCAATCTCACCCGCGGAACTTCCGAAACCCCGGTCATCACAGCGAAGGACAGCGATACCCGATCGCGTAAGATGATCGGCAAGTTCACCGAACACCCGGAAACCCATGACATTCTCATCCCTGCCCTGAAGACCGCTGCCTGTGAACAGAACCACAGCGGGAAAGGGGCCTGCGCCCTCGGGAATGGTGAACGTACCGGCCAGTGACACATCCTCACCTGCAATGGTTACTTCGATCTCGGTGTAATGGATTTCTTCCATGGCGGTCTCAGAAGTACGATGCAGCTCGAAACTGCCATCGATCCCGCCCTGGCTGAAAACACCGTTTATCAGAGCTCCGTCTATCACACCCGCGAATGAAGCCTCTCCATGATTCGAGGGAAGGTCAAATCCAACACTGTCTCCCCTGACGAAAACGCCCACGAGTTCCAGCCCGAAAGCCCCCTGGACTGGAATATCCATATTGGCTTCGTACGAACCGCTATCATCAATGATGAAATTTACGTTTATATCGAGTTCGATACCACTGACAGATATAGACCCCTCCCAGGCACCCGTGATATCGGAGTTCAGCTGTAGGGCCTGTCCGCAGGCCGCAAGCAGACCGAAAGATATAAGCGCACCTGTTATAGATAGTCTCTTAATCAAAACAGCACCTCCCAACTGGAATCAACCATGCGTACATTTTAAATGTCGGAGTTCATTTCCCCGGCAAGTTCGTCCCATGTTTTCTCGTATTCCTGGATCTCCTGACAGGCGTAAGCATGTTCCTTCTGAAGTTTAACAAGTCTGGCTGTATCAGAGATGATCTCAGGATCCTGCAGAAGCGCTTCAAGTTCTTCCCGCCTTTCCTCAAGGGGAAGCAGTTTTCTTTCAATTCTGCTTATGCTTGTCCGTATTTTCTTCTGGCTGGCATACAGAGCTTTACGCTGCTCAGCTTCCCGCCGTTTTCTTTCCTTTTCCGCCTCTCTCGGTGATTTGCCGGTAGAGGAAGAGCTCTTCCCCGATTCGAAGATTCTTCGAATCCGTTCCTGCTTCTTACGCAGATAGTAGTCGAAAGAACCGTCAAAGAGGCTGATTCCACCATTCTGAACCTCGTAGACCTTTTCTGCCAGCAATGATAGAAGCTGCTCATCATGGCTGATGAGGACCAGTGTTCCGGGATACTTCTCAAGGGCTTCACACAGTACATTCCTGGAGAAGATGTCAAGGTGGTTGGTGGGCTCATCCAGGATCAGGAAGTTGACAGGACTCAGCAGAATTCGTGCAAGCGCAAGGCGGCTCTTCTCTCCGCCGGAAAGAATACCCGTTTTTTTGAAAACATCATCGCCCGTAAAAAGGAATCCGCCAAGTATGCTTCGCAGTTCTTTATCGGAACTTGAGGGGCTGATGGCAGACAGCTGCTCGAGAAGGCTGAGTCCAGGGTCCAGATTCTGGTCCACCTCCTGAGTGTAAAAGCCTGTTTCAACACCGGATCCCATTACAAGGCTTCCCGAAGATGGGTTTTCTACTCCGGCGAGTATCCTTGAGAGTGTTGATTTTCCCTCGCCGTTCTTTCCGACGATGCCGATACGCTCTCCCCTGACAACTTCAAGGTTCACATCGTTGAAAACAGTTTTATCGTACCGCTTGGAGACATCTTCAAGACGGGCTACGACCTTTCCGCTTCTTGGAGGGTCGGGGAATCGGAGCCGCATGTGTCCCGGATTTCTATGGGTCTGTATTACTTCCATTTTCTCAAGCATCTTCTCGCGGCTGCGTACTTGAAAACGCTTGCTTTCGGTTGCTTTGAACCTCTTTATAAACCGCGTTATTCTTTCTATCTGTTCAGCCTGATGTTTTGCCTGCTTCTCTCTCCGGGAGATATCCTCCCGCTTCTTCAATTCGTAGAAGGAATAATTGCCGGTATAGGAGGACAGGTCTCCGAACTCCAGCTCGAATACACGGGACACAACGCGATCGAGAAATCCCGGGTCATGCGAGATCACCCAGACGGCGCCTTTGAATTTTCTGAGGTATTCCTCAAGCCAGATTCTCGCTTCAAGGTCAAGGTGGTTCGTAGGTTCGTCCAGCAGCAGAAGGTCGGGGTCCGAAAGCAGGAGAGAAGCGAGCTGCCCCCTCATTCTCCATCCCCCTGAAAAATCTTCAATTGGTTTATCGAAATCAGCAACGGTGAAGCCAAGGCCTGAAAGAACCTTCTCTGCCCTGCTGCTGATATTGAAGGCATCTGTTGAGTCAGCAACATCATGTGCATCCGCCAGCTTATCAAGAAGCTGCTTCTGCCTGCCGCTGTCATCAGTATTCTCAAGGTCAGCGTGGATCGAGCGCATCTGCTCCAGAGCCCTGGCGGCTTCTCCCGCTTCTCTGCAGACTGTATCCAGCAGCGGTCCATCCGGAAATCTGCTCATCTGCTGCGGCAGGTGTGCAACCCTTACTCCTCCGGATACGTGAAAATCTCCCCCTACAGGTTCAAGCTCTCCAGTAAGAATTTTAAAAAGGGTGGTTTTCCCCGCGCCGTTAACTCCGACCAGGGCGGTCCTGTCGCCCCGGTTGATGGTAAAACTGACATTCTCGAAAATTTCTTCTGCTCCGAATCTCATGCCCAGAGCTGACGCGTTCACTATCATTTTTAAATAATCCTTATCGGCCTGAAATTAAGATAATCAGCGGAA
>CAZUYF010000223.1:0-3485 GCA_964624675.1 uncultured bacterium | reverse complement strand
GTGAATCCGCTTTCATCCATGAATGAAGCGGGGTCCCCGGTTTCCCAGACATTCACACCGTATACCTGAACCTGATCATGCGGGTAGCTATCGAACAATGACTGTATCTCAGGCATTACGACAACGCATGGACCACACCATGTAGCCCAGAAATCCAGCACAACGATACTGCCTCGCATATCCTCAAGGGATACTTCAATTCCGTCACGGTCAGTGAGTGTCCAGAGAGGCGCATCCGTTCCGATTGTTAGGAATGCGTAATATATTTCCACGCTGGTACCCTCAGGGGGTACAATTGTAAAAACAGCGTCAGTTATTTCGGGTGAGATATCCAGATCGTAGACTTCCAGAATCCTGGATATTTCATTACCATCACTATCTGTCATCAAACGCTCCACACGCCTGGGGATGTTATCCTCCAGCCCTATGGACCACCTTGCTTTCTGACCACCTGAATAGGTTACCATGTAGGTTTCACACGAAATAGTTCCGACAGTATCAGTACCTTCATAAACCACTGACTGCGAAGCTATTTCATCAGCAAAGGGATCATCAAGAAAATACTCGTTCATCACCGCGTAAACTCCGGGTCCCAGGAGGTTAGCCCCCCCATCTTCCAGGGCGCCCTTTTCGAAAGTATTCTCATCGAGACTGTAAGCGTATACCGAATCAAATCCGGATACCAGGAACATTGAGAGTTCAGCTGCGATGCCGTCCTGGGGTGTTGAATCCTGTCCCATCTCGATTCTGAGCAGAGGCGCCCCCATTTCGACTGACGTCCTGCCTGTCAGGTTCCCAGTCAGCTCAGGCGTACCCGAAGAGGGGCTCATGTATATCCTGAATCTGTACGAGCAGCTGCTGAAGGACTCCGAAGCACTGTCAGCAAGAATGAATGCTGTGTTTTCCGCAACTTCTGTTGTATCCTGCGCTGTCTGCGTCTCTTCGGCGGTTCCGCCACATGCACCTGTTAAACCAGCGACAGTCAGCGTAAGGATAAGCGAGATTACTATTCTTCTGTTCATTTGGCACTCCTTGCATCTGTGAGAATCAACTCGCCTTAAAGTGAATCCGGATACTTCCAGTGATCAGAAAAATCATCAATGTAGTTTTCTGGCAGAAATTCACCGGTTTCAGGAAGCTGGTAATACTTCCCGCTGTATTCATTCATTTTTACTTTTTCAAGAACTTCAAGCAGGCGGTCAACGTCCTCATGATCGCTGTAACAGCCGAAACTCATCCTGACCATACCTGGCATTCCTGTTTTGTCACCGTTCTTGAACTGATTCCTCCATTTGTGTATCTCGGAACCTTCCAGCTGCAGAAGTTCAACTACGTACGGGTGTGCGCAGAAACAGCCGTTGCGAACGCCTACACCGAATTCGTAACCTGCGATTGATGCCAGCAGCGCATGATCAACACCCTGGAGATTAAAGGGAATGACCCCGACCTTCTCCGAAGCCTTCGAAGGGTCCGTTTCTCCGTATACGGTGACTCCCTCTATGGCTCCAAGCTTTTCAAGCGCGTATGCGGTCAGTTCCCGCTCATGCTCCGCTATGCGATCCAGTCCCTTTTTCATGAGTGTTTCCGCAGCTATTGCCATGGCAATAGCTCCCATTACATTGGGACTTCCGGCCTCATCCCTGTCCGGCATTCCGGCCCAGTAGACTTCATCCGGAGTAACCATATGAACAGTGCCTCCCCCGCAGTAATCGGGGGCACTGCCAAGAAATTCGGATTTAGGACCGATAAGAGCGCCCGTTCCGTATGGAGCGTACATCTTATGCCCCGCAATTGCAATGAAATCAAGATGACCGGGATCGTCATCCGGTCTCATATCAATTTTTCTGTGCGGAGCAAGCTGGGCGGCATCTATCATGATCTTTGCACCGGCAGCATGAACTTTCTCGGCCAGATGATGTATCGGCTGAATATACCCTGTAACGTTGGAGGCGCCCGTTAACGAAACGAGGGCTATCTTTCCTTTGTGCTCCTTAAGAAGTGAATCGAAATGCGCCTCATCGAACCGCCCGTCTACTGTTGCCCGTACATGCACAGTTCTGTGGTTGTATCTCCATGGAAGATCATTTGAATGATGTTCCATTCGTGTAGTGATAACAACGTGATCCTTTGGGGTTTTAAGCCGGTGAGCAAGCTTGTTTATGGCTTCGGTGGCGTTTTTTACGAAAATCACCGTATTTATGTTCAGATCAGCCCCGACGAACTCCGCTATTACAGTATGAGCCCTGTCGTACGCTTCTGTACACAATCTTGATTTGAAACCGGTTCCCCTGTGAACGCTGGAATAATACGGCGCCAGCGCATTGATCCCGTCTACAACATTTTTCAGGGGGGGCGTACTGGCTGCATTGTCCAGATTGACGTAACGAACCATGGTTCCATCAAGAAGGGGTACTTTTCTATTAAGTCCGTAGATGCAATCACGCATATTTTCTCCATTTTCTACAACATGAAAAATCAGACAGTCAGGAAATTATAATCCTTCGGGGCTCAAGACAGAAGTGTTCGGTTCCTTCGCATCTATTCCGTTACATCTATACGATATAGCAGCATGTCGTCGTTGTTGCTCACCCAGAGGTGCCCCTCATCATCAAGTGTCACGCCAGTAGCGGATGAAATGATGCTATTACTTATCTCTTCAACTGTATTTCCTGATGAATCGCAACAGCGAACGGGAATCCCGGAATCATCGGTCGCTACCCAGATAAGTCCCGTGGAACTACGGGCAATATCCCAGGTTCGACTGTTTCCTCCGAATGGAGTGCTGTTCGTCCTTCCGGATATGCCGGGAAGTGAATAACGATAGACTCTATTCTGAGATCTTGAAGAGACATAGAGATAATCCAAATGTGCGGCAAGTCCCGTCACCGACGAGACAGGGTTGCCTCAACCCCCGCACATACTCACAGAGCCGAGGTACTCACCTCCGAGGGAATAGGAATAAATGTACCCGTTGTTTGAGTGATTCCAGAGCCCCAGAAGAATCCGATTATGCTCTTCACTGAATGCCAGACCAGTTGCAGAGAATGAGGAAGGAGTGCCGCATTTGAAAGAATTGATGATCTCTCCTGTAATGGTGTTTATTCGGAAGATCGTGTCGCTATCCGCGTCCACAGCCCATAGATCTCCCTCTCCCCATGCAAGCCCGGTAATGTTCACACCGGGAGATTCAATTGTTTGCAGGACTGCGAAGGTTTCCGTGTTAGAGTTGTCTGAGTTGGAGTTGCTGAGGCAGGCTGGGAAGATAAGAATGGCAGCAACAAGAATAATTCCTAGTATTTTCATAGTTTTCTCCGATATTGCAGTTAATTCTTTCTCGCGTTTCCTGAACATAGCATTTCAAAATGAAATATTGAAATCAGTGATGTATAATGTATATTAGTTGTTGCTTACTGTAAATGCCGTATCATTCCTGTTAACCCGGGAGTGCATTGATCGTTATTAGCCCTGACAGACTCACGAAGAAT
>CAZUYF010000222.1:0-3504 GCA_964624675.1 uncultured bacterium | reverse complement strand
GGTTGTTTCGAGGGTTCCGGAACAGGTATTGAAGAAGCGGATCAGCTGCCTTTACTGAACGAGTTGAATTGCTATCCCAATCCTTTGACATCCGTTACCCGAATAACATTCCATCTTACCGCAGCATGCCATGTAAGTGGTGAGGTGTTCGATCTCGCAGGAAGGATGGTAAAGGGAGTTACTGACCGGGAGCTGCAGGCTGGACAGCATATGGTTAACCTGGATCTTACGAACCTTCCCAGCGGCATTTACATTGTACGGCTCCAGGTCGGAAGCACTGGCTCAGTGCGGCAGATAGTGAAACTGGAGTGATCGATCCTCCGGTTATAATCATACTATACAATCTTAATAGTTATCCCTCAGGAAATCCTTGAAAGCGCTGTAATCCGTCGGGAGATGTTCGTATGACTCATCCTTCTCTTCAAGACCCTGCAGGCTTGGCGGCAACTCCGGGTCAAAAGAGAGGATTTCCCTGATCTTCTCCGGGAATTTGGCCGGGTGAGCCGTTTCCAGGGATATACAAAGTTGATCTATATCATCACCTTCCTCAAGAAGGTAACGCTGCAGTCCTGCCCAGCCGACGGAACCGTGGGGTTCAAGCAGAAGGCGGTGTTCTTTGTATGCGCTGCTTATCATGGCTTCCGTCTCGGCATCGGTAATGCTGACTGCGTACATATCCTCTCTGATACGATCGAGGTCCGGCGCAGAACTTATCGCGCCGTGTTCATCCATATTGCCGCCGTACAGCTGAACCAATCTCGGGATATTGCTTGGGTGGCCGACATTCATCGCGCTTGATATACAGTTTCGGGAAGGTACGAGTTTTTCATAAAAACCGGACTTCACAAATTTAGGGTACTCATCGTTTTCATTTGTGGCGACCACGAACTTCTTAACCGGAAGACCCATGTTCATCGCGATGAGCCCGCCGCATAGATCACCGAAATTACCGGAAGGAACGGAGAAAACCACTTTTTCGTTCGGGTCTCCTGAGCGCAGCTCAGCGAACGAATAGAAGTAATACATTGTCTGGGGAATAAGCCGTCCGATGTTAATCGAATTCGCGGATGAAAGGTTCAGGTAATCCAGTTCAGAATCACCGAATGCTTCTTTTACCAGCGCCTGACAGTCGTCAAACTTACCGTCGAGAGCGACTATTGATACATTCTTTCCCAGGGTTGTCATCTGTTTTCGCTGACGCGCGGTTACTTCCTTCTCGGGGAACAGGACTACTACTTTGACGTTGTCCAATCCATAGAATGCA
Source organism: uncultured bacterium (assembly GCA_964624675.1). Classification (GTDB taxonomy): domain Bacteria; phylum Fermentibacterota; class Fermentibacteria; order Fermentibacterales; family JCC-6; genus Aegiribacteria. The sequence goes on along the minus strand of CAZUYF010000222.1, from coordinate 2,240 downwards.
TTTGCGATGGCGCTTCCGGTATCACCTGATGTGGCAGTGAGTATGAGCAGTTTCCCCTTGTTACGGTTGAGGAAGTACTGCATAAGACGACCCATCATCCTCGCAGCGAAATCTTTGAAGGAAGCTGTTGGACCCTGATCCAGCCTCATAACGTATTTCCTGTCGTAAACATGTTCCAGTGGTACTTTGTAATTGTAAGCGTCAATGACAATTCGTTCAAGATCTTCATCAGGAATTTCACCTGCCAGAAATTTCCTGCCCACTGCATAGGCTATTTCGTGATACTTCGCATCTGAAAATTCGCGGATCTCATCCTGCGTCAGCCTGGGTATCTCTTCGGGCATGTAGAGACCGCCATCAGGAGCTATGCCCTTCAGAAGCGCCTGCTCAAAAGTGACCGCAGGGGCTTTGAGATTCGTTGATCTGAAAAGTATCTGTTTATTTTCCATATTGGGTTTCCTGCTTATCTTCTGCTCTCTCACCCGGACGAGGACAGTCGGTTTCTGATACAGTCGGCGAGTCTTTCAACCGCTGCAGTCAGCTGTTCCTTCGTGGCGAAAGAAAAGTTGATTCTCATCGTGTTTACTTGAGGATTTTCCCCGAAGAATACATTCCCCGGAACGAATGCCACCTTGTATTTGATAGCATCGTAGAACAGCTCATGCGTATCGATTCCTTCGGGTAGAGTGACCCAGAGAAAAAGACCGCCCTCCGGTCTTGTCCATGTTACCCCAAGCTCTTCCGGGAAATACTTATCCATAGTGTTCAGGAAAACCTCTAGCTTCTCACGGTAGTATTTTCTGCACTTCTGAATGTGCTCCTCCATACCCATCTCGGTCAGGAAGGCAGCGCACATGTCCTGGTTGTATTTGGGAGTGTTCAGAACGTTTCCCTCCTTGACGTTGGTCATTTTCTCGATGACCTCGGAAGGGCCGATGTTGAAGCCGACCCTGAGGCCTGGGCAGAAGAGTTTCGAGAAAGTGTACAGGCCAATGACGTTGCCTCCCCCTCTCTCCTGATCGAGTGAGAAGATGGAAGGAATAGTCTCTCCGTAGTACCGGAAGTCACGGTAGGGGCTGTCCTCCAGAACAGGGATGTTGTAATCTCTGCTCAAATCGAGTAGAGCGATTCTTTTTTCGAGGCTCATGGTAATACCGGAAGGATTCTGGAAATCCGGAACAACATAGATGAACTTGGGCTTTCTACCCTCTTTCTCCAGAGATTCTAGCCTGGAGCGAAATCCATCAACATTGGAACCATCTTCTTCGATGTCCACTCCGACAAACTCAGGACGCTGCATCTGAAATGCGACAATTGCTCCAGCGAACGTGGGCCGATCGAGAAGAACAACGTCCCCCGGATTAAGGAAAAGCCTCCCGATAAGATCCAACCCATGCTGCCCGGATGAAGTAACCACGATATTCTCATGGGTAACCTGGATATTGTCCCTTGCCAGAAACTGCACTATAGCATCAAGGAGCACCTGTTCGCCTTTGATGGCGGTATACTGCATCACTTTCTCCAGGTTTTCCTCAAGGATCCTTCCGGAGACAAGCCTCATTTCATGCTTGAGGAACATATCCGGTGAAGGCAGTCCTCCAGCGAGGGAAATAATCCCGGGGTCTTTAAGAAGATCGAACAATTTACCGATGGAGTACCCTCCGTACTCCCTGATATTGTCTGAAAAGCGTGAATTCCAGTCCTGTATCATGAGAACCTCACCGTCAAATTCTAATTTAATCCGTTATTGTTCAGTGTTTCTGGGCACTCTCCGCAAATATGGCCCTGATCCCTCTTCTCATCATAGCCCTGCCGTCCTTGGAAGCTCTAAGGGCTTTGTTGAAGATAACTTCACCGATATCCTTGCCCATCGCTTCACGTTCCTCCTCGGATATGAAGTAGGTTGCCATGGTATCGAGCTCATGTGCGGTTCCGTCGCTCTCGTACTTGAAGGTCATGTCAGTACCGCTCTCCAGCACCCTGAACATGTGATCGGTCCAGTTGAAGTTCTCCATGCCGAGGTCGGGATTGATATAGATGTGAGCTGCAAGACTGACACCCTTGATACCGCTTGCATCAAGTTCTTTCGCGCACTGGATGAAATTGTCAGCTGTTGAGCCGTTGCCGATGTTGATTTCGTATATCGGGGAGGTGCCGTCCTCACGGATGTATTCGTTCATGATATTGAGAAGCATCCGGAACTGCATCGGATTCTGCGTGGCGAGAAGCATCGAGATCTT
>CAZUYF010000221.1:0-3522 GCA_964624675.1 uncultured bacterium | reverse complement strand
CCGGAGAAAGTAACACCGCCACCTGATTCAATATAGAAAGGGATATCCTTTTCAATTACATCGATTACTTCGGTTGAAGACATTCTTCTGCCGATTATTTCCCTTGCTGCGGCAGGGCATGATTCGGCGCATGTTGCGCATACGGTACATTTCATCCTATCCGTTGCAATAGGATCCGCCGGGTCTACAGCCCCTTCAGGACAGATTTCAGCACAGATCCCGCACCCGATACACCGAGAAGGATACACTGAAAGCTGGGGATCGGAGGAACAGCTTTCGGGATTATGACACCATGCACATGACAACGGGCATCCCTTGAGAAATACTGTTGTCCTGATGCCGGGTCCGTCATGTATTGCATACCTCTTGAACTGGAAGATCATGCCACTGCTCAAATTCATCTCCCCGGAAAATGCTGAATTGAATCCGATCTGCAGTAAACAAAAAACACTCTGGATTGATGGGACGCGTACAGGCTGCCACCCGCCGATACTGAGAAAAGTGAAACAGGATTCGGGAAAGCGCTCGAATCCTCGAAAGTCAGATACCATCCATTCATATGTTCCAATATATCTCTCTGGCCTGTGAAATGATCGATGTTGGCGATACATGTAATGTTCTGCATATCAAGGTATTCTTCAAGTCCATGATCATGCAGGATAACCTGATAGTCGTAGCTGTTGACAAGACCGTCCAGATTCACGACCCGATGCCTGCAGTAGTAACCGACATATCCTGCATCCCAGGATCCGATCACTGTCCCATCATCAAGTGTGTTCAGGAAATTCACAGCATTACGCTCAGGTCTGCGCGAATCAGGTATTAAGAATGAGTAACTCTGCAGCCGATCATGTGCATACACAATATTGAAACCGATAAGTCCGGTGAAAAGCATCAGTGTAATACCTGATTTGAGCAGCCTGTGATGCATTCGTGACAATAGAAGAAATATCAGGATAATGATTCCTAAAATCGCCGGAAACCAATAATAAGTATAGATATCCAGAAGCGAATCGTACATGAATGAATAATAGAGCAAGATAGATAGTATATAAATGCAGCATACCGCCACTAATTCTCTTACAGGAGAACCTGCGGTTCTTATCACCCACACTGCTGCCCAGACAATTCCAGCGATAGCGGCAAGCGCTGCTATGAGAGGAAGACGTCCTCCAAGTGTGGCAAAACTGACAATATTCGCTGCTCCATGCTGGAAGAACCGTAAATTCCCATTTTCAAACAACTGCCTTAGAAGTTCGCTGCCAGCAGCGGATTTAATGTATCCCGAGACGGGAAACAATCCACCGAATAGCAGCTTGTTGGTTAGCATGTAGAGCATCAGATAGATCATCACCGGAAGCCCTGTGCGAGCTGCATCACGGTACCTTCGGAGAATAAGGAAGATAAGACAGATTCCAATGACCAGAGCAAGTGAATCAAGCCTGGCCATGCAGGTTGCGATAAGAGAAACGGAAAGCAGCCAGGTGCTGCACGATCCGCGAAGAGAGCGGGAAAATAGAAGAAGACTTGTCCCGTAACATAAGGTCAGAAGCCCTGTCTCCATTCCTGAAAGGGCTCCTTTGCTCCAGAACCAGAAATTAAAAAGCCAGAAGGCAGCACCGGCGATTGAAAGGCTGATCTTCTTCGTATTCTCAAGCAGGATCCTGTAAAGCATAAAACCGCTTGCAGCAAAAAGCAGGGTCTGCAGCATTGTTACGGCCTGGGCAGCAAGGGCTCTGCTCTCGGTCATCAGGAATATCGGGACAAGCATGATCTGCCACAATGGATGAAATCCGTTCGTTGGATTCAATCCGTCGAAGGTGAAACCGTTGCCGCCTGCGATATTCCGAGCAATTTCCAGATAGTAGTAGCCATCATCAACAAGCTGAACCCCGAAAGTGCTGATCAGAAGGAATATGGAAACAACAACAGCGATTAACAGAATTACGACTGCTGTTTCTCCACTTGTGGAACTTCCCGGTTTATTTCTCATGCCTGTACTCACTTTACTCCAGGGTCAGTAGATCCGGCAGCACCTCAAGCAGACGGGCTACTTCAGTAGACAGGGGCGCACCGAATTCAAGCGTACCGGGCTGAATTGCAAGCATGACTACCCTGGCTCCCGTTTCCTCCTCCAGCCTTTCCATGACCAGTACCGGGGACAGAGTATGAGTGGTGAAGCCTGTATTTCCCATTATCTCACTTCTTTCAAGTAATTCAACAGCACCGGGTTCCCGCTCAAGACTAACAGCATCAACGATAACTACCGTATCCGGATCAAACCGGGCAACAGGACGGATATAATTCTCCGGAACCGTTCCGGCATCCACCGTGCAATGACCCCTGCCGGCTAATCTGGCCACCAGCTCGGGGCCGATGCCGTCGTCCCCTCTCAGGATATTGCCGATACCCATGTAAACTACTTTACCCTTTAAGAATAAGAGCAGTTTACCTTTAAGTACCTGTATATGATTATTCGTCATAGTGTAAATGGGGTCGTAAATGGGGTCGGGCCTAACATCTAAACATTTCTAATTGATAGACTGGTAACGAATGTTTAGATGTTAGGCCCGACCCCATGCATGTTTCTAATTGATAGACTGGTAACGAATGTTTAGATGTTAGGCCCGACCCCATGCATGCTACTCGTAGAGGGTGGTTTTGCGCCTGCATTCGGCACACAGGATCTTAACCCTGTCGCTACGGCCGTTGTCCTCCAGTACAGCCTGAATGTTGTCATCCGCAAGGCCGAGTTTTCGGAGTCGCGACAGGTAAAGAGTAGGGTTTGAGAAGGAGAGTTCACCCAGTTTTTCAGCGATCCAGATCAGGTGGTCTATCGTACCGATAATAACACCGCATACCTCGCAGAGCTGCAGTTCTTTCTCTATTGTCTCGAAAGCCTGAGTACGGTCGAAGTAGGCCAGGTTCCAGTCGGTCGTCTGTACTATTCCGGTATCGCCGGTCTCTCTTATGCAGGCATCAACGCAGACTCCGCAGAAGATGCAGTCGTCCGTGTGATGGATCATCACTCTTTTCGGAGCCCCTTCTCCTTCAAGGATATCTTCGTGCGTAATGGCTTCCGAAGGGCAGCATTCCTCGCAGGCAAGGCATCCGAGGCACCTGTCCTGATCGAAGACCGGCTGTCCCCTGAAATTTGAATGTGCTATATGAGGCTCTGCAGGGAACTTCGATGTGTAAGGTCCCTTGACAACCGCTTTGACCGCTTCTACAATTTCCCTGATCTTTGGATATTTCATATTTCCATCCGTAACGAATCGCTTTCGCGGTTCGTTAATCTATTTTTTCTCCTTCTTTGTCTTCCGCATAACTGTCAACTACGCTTTTGTCCCAGAGCTTGATACCGGCTCTGTGCGCCCCGCGCGAAATGGCGTGTGCCGCTACAGGTGATGCGAGAACAAGAAATACTATTGCTATCAGAGCTTTAAAACCTGTCGGTGTGAATCCACCGGCCATAAGGAACGTTCCAAAAAGAATACTGCATGTTCCAAGTGTAACACATTT
>CAZUYF010000220.1:0-3548 GCA_964624675.1 uncultured bacterium | reverse complement strand
TTCTGCACGGGCATCCTTTGTCCGTGTAGTACTTGTCCAGAACGTACTCTACTTTAGCTTCGATGTTCTCTATATGCTTTTTGATCGCAGCTCTATTTGTTTTCATGTTCACCGAAGCTTCCACACAAAGGCGCGGCCGGTGCCCCGGGCCCTTGTCAGTCCGATTTCCGCTTCCATGCGACGGACCCATGTTGGACACGGACGCTTGTAGGGAAGTTCAAGGTTCTCCTTCAGCTGTGCCCAGGTCAGGCCGACAGGATTCCTGCGGAGTTCATCCTTAATCACATCTCTGAAATCAGCGTACCGCATTCAGTTAGTGAGTACCTTTCTGCAGATCGCTCTGTAATCAGTCATATACTCATTCCCTTCTTCGGTAGTTATTTCACTGAACTCGATTACGAAGCCAGCCTGCTTTAGCTCGTCTTCAAGATCGGAATTGCTCATTATCCGCCGTGTACAGATCCAGTATTTCCCCTCAAACCGAACTTTGTCATATGGGTAATTCTTTTTAACCCTGCTCCAGACTATCCCCTGCTCATCGATTCGTCCACCGTATGGCCACTGAGAAGTATCTTCAATGCTCATGGTCTCAATAATGAAGTATCCGCCATTTTTCAGAAGCCTGAAAACATTTGTCAGTGCGGCCCGTCTGTCGGAGTCATAAGTAATGCAGTGCATGCAGTGTCCATCAATAATGATGTCGTAAGTATCGAACATTGCTTCGGGGATTGAACAGATATCACCAACAGAGTAATTTATATCCAGACCTCGATCTTCCGCATTTCTCCTGGCAATTTCGATTGCAGTCGGGGAAACATCAAATCCATCAACTCTGTAACCCTGCTGAGCAAGAAAGCAGGAGGCAGGCCCGGTGCCGCAGCCGAATTCCAGTATTCTTGCATCGGATGCGGGTTTTACTCTGTTCAGTGCAATTGCCAGAGACTCTTTCAAACAGAAAGTTTCGAACGATTCCGCTTCCTTCCTGAATTCATCCCAGGAGGCTATGTTTTCTTTCTTTATCCTTCTGTAGGCGTCTTCATGGCTTTCGTAATACTTCATCCCGATCCTCCTTTTCTGTCAAATTATCAAGGGAAATCCGGGAGAGCTGCTACACTGCAGCAGTAGTTATCCATCACTCGAATATGAGTACAATTTGTCGATTCTACTAAGAAAAAAATCTCTGCTCCATAGCAGAACAGTTTCAACTTCTCTCTCAGGAAGAAACCTTAAAATATCATCCTTTGCAGCATTCCAATCCAGAGAACTGATTCTTTCTATGAGAGCAGACTTAAGCCATGATGGAGTTAGATGAATATCACTATCTTCCCATGGACCGGTCTGAACAAGAGTACTTTCAAGATACTCAAGATCCGGTTTAACGTGCTTTGATACAAACCACTGAAAGTCGAACAGATCACGCTCCTTCGTATATTGTCTGCAAAGTAGAGCGTGACATTTCCCAGCGAACAAACAATTGATAGTTGGGATCTGTAATCGATACGGCAGAGGGAAATCAAGAAACGATGTCTCCGAAGACAATCCTTCAGGCGGATTAACATCAATTTTCAGCCGGATGCTGATTTTCCTTCTGGGATCCTGTGTATGTGTAAATGAGATAAGATCAGAAAGAGAGCCCTGTCTGACAAGCATCTTCTTCACCGAACTGATCTGGTTATCCTTGTTCAAAAACTCAGGTTCAAAACCATACAGATTGCATCGATTGACGATTTTCTTCTCGTAGGTACTCCAGTCGAATTGCGGTTGTGCATCCAGCATGACAAAGTCGAGATCTTCTGAAAATCTTCTCAACCCGTGGACAAGTCTGAGACATGTTCCTCCCTGGAAGACAGCCAGGTTGAAGAAATCCGTATCAGAAAGACCCGAAAGAATCACCTCCTGAAGAATCTCCCTCAGAGCATCAAACTCACCCTCAGCTGTTTCCGCGTTATATCCTTTCAACCTCTCCTCAAGAATTCTGCTCATTGAAACAACTCCTGCTCCAGTTTCCGCATGTACTTTCGAACACGGCTTGATCTGAATACAGAGATAATCAGCTCGAAATCTTTCCGTTCAAGCGTCTTAAGTTCATATTCATCCACTCGAAGACTTTCAGTGATAAATTCAACGCCAGCCCATTGCAATTTTCGCTCGTAAACCATATCAGCAAGCGCGCGAAGGGCGGAAGCTACCAGAAATGATTGTACACCTGCATCGACTCGTTCAACCAGGGTAAGGAAATCTTTTGTCCCAAGGGGAACGTGAACGTACTCGAATCTTCCAAGTGTTGTTTCAATAATTCTACTTCGCGAGGAGCGGACGGCACTGCTTACAACCGGCACACTTTCGGGAATAAATCCATGAAATGACAATGCGCTTTCGAAAGACACATAGCTCTCTTTAACCATCTGATTCGCCAGGTGAAAGGAAACAGGTTTCTGACTTCTATATTTCGAACAGAGAATATAGAAGCCTCTCCTGAGGCGAATCAGTTCTCCAGCAGACATGGCTCTGTAAACAAGGCTTTGAATTCGCCTTGGGCTGCCATTGAGAACGTGATAAAGATCGTCAGTACGAATTACACGATCCCGAAATCCTGCATCGATCAGCTTTTCAATAGAAGGGAACATATATCTCATTTCGTACGATACTCTCACAAATTGAGTATATCTTACAGAAATATAGCATATTGTGTGTTCAGTGTCACCATTTCAACTGTAAGCAGTATTCTCTGAACCATTCTCCGTCTGCAAACCCTGGATCATTGAACCAGACTGGAATCAATAGTAAACATCGTAAAATGACGCCACCAGCCTCACGATGGAATCAGCTCCGGCTTCGGATGAGAGGTAAAGGTTGTAATCATAGTAGTTGTAACCGTCACTGACATCGTCGAGTATCAGATCGATTACCCCATCTCTGTCAAGATCACCAGCCCACACCAGTGCAATAAAGGTACTAGAGTATTCTGTGCCGGGATTGGTATCCGTGATATGCTGGCATGTCTCATCATCGGAGATAAACAATCCCTCTTTGGTGGCGAACAGGCGATATTCCGGTAAGTTGCCAGCAGGCAGGATAATGGGGGTATCGTGGGTAATGCACTGATATTCGTTCCATACAGTCGATACCGGCCCTTCTGTGAAAATCGTTCTCGAAGAGGACAGAAGAATCAAATCCCGTTCTGTTTCATTGAGAATGTCAACAGACCCGCCCGTGGGCCTCTCCCAATCCTCGAGCGGAGGCGGGTTCGGCGTCAGCTGAAGTTCAACCAGCCGGAGTTCATAACCCGAATTGATTTCAAAGAGCCCGAACCAGATATCTTCTGAATCAATGTAATCGGTATGGTGGCTATACAGTGTACCATCAGCGATCATCTTAAAATCAGGATTTTCCTCACGTGGAAATCCTGCAAAAAGCATCATCAGACATAAGAATCCATTCATATCAGCTAAGTCCTTTCAATTCGAAGGATATTCCGCATCGATAAGCAGTATTCTCTGAACCATTCCCGCATCCTCGTGCACAGCGATAAAATCCCTGCACCAGGG
>CAZUYF010000219.1:0-3566 GCA_964624675.1 uncultured bacterium | reverse complement strand
ATATCCCGATGATCACAGCCGGGAATGCTGCCGCAATGTAGCGGAAAAACATGAATTTCATATCTGTAGCTGTGACAAAAACAATAACTGTAAAGAACAGTACCATTAGAAGCGGAAATAATCCCAGAATAACTGCCATCCTGCTGACCGATGATTTTCTTAAGCAAACCGGATACAGAAGCGACAGTAGAAAAATTCCCGTGAAGTAGTTCTGCAGCCCCCCCGATGCTCCGATGGCACACAGGATGAAGCCCAGTGTAATCCCTGATTTTTTGTTCACTGACCTTGCGATAAGAATTCCTGCGCTGACACTGACAGGAATCCACCTGAAATTGGAGATAAGGAAATAACCAGCGAAGAATTTCAACCTTTCAAGAAATAATCCTAGACTGAAAGGCTGATCGATACCGGGCATATTAATTGGAAGAAAAACAAAACCATTAACAAAGTAGTTAGAAATGCCGTTTATCACCGGCACCAGAAAAGGTGATGCAAATAGAAGAACTCTGCGCCACCGCAGATCCCGGAAGAAATAGAATTCTACAGCAATATATGTGACCGAGAGCATCAATGCCTGTTCCCGCATCATTACGGCAAAAACACAGAGCAGAGATGCCAGGAAATACTTCTCGCGCCTGTAAAAGAAGAGTGACCAGACGGATGCGGCCATGACCGCTGCAATCGGAAGCGGACGGAATGCCTGACTGAGAAATAGAGGACTCACCAGAAGCGCAATTCCACAGACAACCCCCATTGCCCTTCCAGCGAGTTCACGCCCCAGTCGATATGTTCCGGCAATTGCCAGGAAAGAAAAAACTGCTGGCAGTAGATGGGCAATTTTTACCGTATTCCCAAAAACCCTCATCGCTGCTGCCCACATCCAGAAATAGAAAGCTACATGACCACCCGCAGTTTCACCTCTGCCAGTACCGGATGGAATGAGCTGAAGTCCATTGTCCGAAATCCAGTTTGCACAATTATATCCGTAACCCCATGCATCACCATAGATGGGCAGATCCGAAAAGAAGAACAGATACAGAAGAGAAACGGTCAGCAGGATAAGACCATAGAAAAGAATGTCGGTTCTATCTGTTCTCATCCGATTTTTGGCCACCTCTGTCATGATTTCAGTATGCATGTACTTTCTCCCGGATGATCATAGTGTTTCTTGTGATCGGAACGAATATACCGATCTTTCAATGTAAACATCAGTCATTTTGCAGGGAATATCTCCTGCCCAATGTACATTGTCAGACAGACTCCTGTTATGTTCCCTTCGAGATTTTGGAGGATCATGATTCCAGGAATATCGTATCGGCTCAGATACAGCCGGAGGGCAAAAAGATTGAGTCTTCAGGTTGTACCGGGAGAGGTGAGGGTCACAGCTCCTGCGGGACTAAGAGTTTCCGTTATCAATGAATTTGTTCAAAACCGCGCCGATTGGCTGACTGAGAAGCTTTCGTATTTTGCATCGGTTGTTCCTCCTTCCATCCCGTCTGAGTTCACCGATGGTTCGGAGGTTTCCATTCTTGGGAGAAAAATAGTTCTTCGACTGTCTGAGAATATTTCAGAGATGGAAAGACTTATTGAACGCAATGGCATTCTGTATGCATATCTGTCCGGAGGGTCGGATCTGACCAGGGCCGTGAAAAAGTGGCTCGATGCGCTGCTCCTGGGTCATGTAAAGGGAATTATCGAAAGGTACTCCCGGCTAGGGTTTGTCCCCTCTGGAATCAGGCTCCGCACTGCAAGTACCCGCTGGGGCAGCTGCAATCCAGGTGGGGTGATCATGATAAACAGGAGGCTGGTTCACGCTCCAGCGAGTGTGGTTGAGTATGTAGTGGTTCATGAACTGGTTCATCTGCGGCACAGAAACCACTCTAAGAAATTCTGGAAGGCTGTTGAGAGTATTCTGGGTGATGTGAAACCCCACAAGCAGTGGCTGAGACTGCAGGGAGCCTATCTGCTGCACCGTTTCTGATTATGATTCGGAAGAAACTTCCGCTGGCAGTATATTCCGGTCTGAATGGAGGAATATGTCGGAAGAAAAGAAAATGCTGGTTTCCCTCGACAGAATCGAGGAGGGGATAGCGGTTCTGGTAACACCAGGCGGTCACATGTGGCTCCTGCCAGCCGCGTACCTCCCGGAGGACTCCGGGGAAGGTGATGTTCTCGACGTTATTCTGAGGAGGAATCCGGGGGAGACGGAGAAGCTTGCGGGGAGGGTTCATGACCTTCAGCAGCGGCTTCTTGACCGGACAAGGGAACGGGATGAAAATCAGAGTCAGTGAAGGAAAGCTCGTTCTGGTCGGCACCCCTATCGGAAACCTTTCCGATATGTCACCAAGGGCAAAGGAAGCGATAGAGAATGCTGCAGCAGTAATGGCCGAGGATACCCGGCGCACTGCAAGATTCGTGAATGACAGAAAGAAACTTTACAGCTATCACGACCATAACGTGGCCGGCAGGATACCGCAGATAGAGGAATTTCTGAGAGCCGGCGCGGTTGTTGCCCTTGTCTCGGATGCCGGTATGCCAGGGATTTCGGACCCTGCATACAAGGCAGTAAACGCTGCCATCAGAGGAGGGTATAGTGTAGAAGTCATTCCTGGACCGTCCGCAGTCATTACGGCCATTGTGGCTTCAGGACTTCCAGTTGACAGATTCTCCTTTGAGGGGTTTCTCCCGAGAAAAAAAGGGGCCAGAACTCATCGCCTTGAGGAGATGTCCACTTACAGCGGATCTATTGTATATTACATTGGGCCTCATCATCTGCTGAAGTACCTGGAAGAGATGAGAGGTGTCTTCGGTGATCGTCCCGTATGTGTTGCAAGGGAAATGACGAAAATCCATGAGCAATTCGTGCGTGGGAACATCACCGAAGTCGTGGATTATTTCTGTAACAGAAAAATCCGCGGTGAGATAAGTTTAGTTGTTGGCGGAGCGGTACTGACATCGGATTTTTTTGATTGACGATGACATTTGCTGTTTCTATTTTTCAATGTCCTGCAGAACAGATTCCAGGAGGTTTTAAAACCTGGAAAATTTAAGGAACGCCGGCAGAAAACTGCTGTTTCCCCTTGTCAGGCTGTTGCTGGCGATCGGCATGGGACCCTTTTCGGTAACTACCCTGGGGCTTCTCGTGACAGCCGTTGCGGCATGGTTCATATGGGATGGGAAGTTCATTGTCGGAGTTGCGTTTTTTATTATCGGCAGCATTCTCGATGCTGTTGATGGTGAGATTGCGAGAAGGAAAAACGTGGCCAGCAAAGCTGGCGCGGTTTTTGATTCATGCTGTGACCGCATCGGTGAAATTCTTGTTTTCGGAGCACTCCTTGCGGGAAAAGCTGGAGAAGCTCACCATGTTCTCGTTTACCTTGTACCGGCAGCAATAGGAGGCTCGTTCATGGTAAGCTACATCAGGGCCAGAGCTGAAGGTCTTAACCTTTCCTGTTCCGTGGGGGTGTTCACCAGGATGGAAAGGCTTGTACTTTTAATAGCTGGTCTTGTGGCCGCAGGATTGTGGGATACCCGGGCTCTGGTAATTACGCTGATAGTTCTTGCTG
>CAZUYF010000218.1:0-3598 GCA_964624675.1 uncultured bacterium | reverse complement strand
GTCTTCCCGTCGACCCTGGTCTCTGGGCAACGCTTTAACAAACCGGGAAGACTCTTCTGTTTTAGTGAACGAGAGTAGGGATTTATATGGGTTACTTTGAATGGATCCTTGTAATGTTCGCATGCGGTATGGTGAATTTCTTCATAGCTTTATCAGCTTTGAAGAAATTTCTATCCCTTAACTCCGGTATAGACAGCCTCTCGAATCTTGAGAATCTGAAGGAAATGGTTCGAAAGCAGATGTACCAGGCTCTCCTGGCGATAGTTTTCTTCGGAGGGATGGGCGTTCTGGGTTGTATCGGAATAATTACAGGAAGGCTCAATTCTACTCAGTTTGTGCTTTTTCTTGTATTGAACGGAATCGTATGGGCTGCTGGGAAATTAACTAAGCCTACCGAACTGAGGGCGCAGAACCTCACCGTTTCAGATCCGAACCTTTTAGATGAGTACAAGTCGGTCTGCATAACCTGGATGAGAAAACCCTTTCCGGATTTCTGATCCTGCACAGATTCATTGCTTTGGGAGCCTTCAATTCAGCCTTGACAATGGTTGTTGAAATAACGAAGTTCAAATATTCGAATTTCCTTATATGCATTCCAAACTGTGGTTGTGTTTACTGAATCAGGAAAAGGAGGAACTATGCAAGGTGACGTGATTCTGGATTGCAAGGGGTTATCCTGCCCGATGCCGATCCTGAAGCTGGCGATGGCTATTAAAAAGCTTGAGGTCGGAAAGGTTATTGAGATGTACGGTACCGATCCCGGATCAAAGGATGATGTCCCGGCCTGGTGCACCAAGACCGGTCATAGTCTCCTTGAGATCGTTGAAGTTGAAGATGGGTTTACATTCTTCATCCGTTGCGAGAAATAAACTTGCGAGTCAGTGTATCCGTGCGGCAGAGCGGGGATTGAATTCCCCTGACAACCGCTTCATTTTGCCAGGGAGATAACTATGAGTGAATCCGGTGAAAAGAAAAAGGGAAGTCTGCGTGAGCTTTACGATATCTTCTTCTCGAAGACTTGGCCTATGTGGGTGGGTGGAATCCTCCTCGGAGTGGGTAACATCTGCCTGTTCATCGTTCTGAAACCCTGGGGTGCTTCCGGGGGAGTCAAGAACTGGGGAGATAACCTGTTCAACCTGATGGGCGGGGATTTTGCCAACATGGGAGCGATCAATCTATTCCCATACTCGGTTCTGTGTATCTTATTGATAATGGGCGCTTTCGCTGGAGCCCTCTTCTCAAAGCAGTTCGCTCTCAGGTTTCCTCCCATAGGTGAACTCTTCAAGGGGCTGTTCGGAGGCCTTCTGATGGGACTCGGAGCAGTACTTGGTGTTTCCTGTACTATCGGTGGATTTTTCAGCGGTTGGCCTGCACTTTCAATGGGTGCTGTCGTTTTCACAATCGGACTCGTAGCAGGTACATGGCTTGCTGTTAAGTACCTTCTCTTCGAAGTTAACAAGTTCCCGAAATTAAGCAGCGGCAAAACCTTATCAATCCTGGCCGCAGGCAAGGGCAAAGGGTCCTGGCAGCCATTCCTCGGATTGGTTGTGGTAGTAATAGGTTTGATAATAGCCTTCAGATATACCGGCAGCAGCAGTGTGCTTGCCTGGTATGCAGCTATTGGTCTTTACTTCGGCCTGGTCTGTCAGCGGTCACGTTTCTGCGTTGTCCGTGCACTGCGTGAGCCATTCATGTCCGGCAGCTCCGGTCCCGCACTCGCGGTTATGGCTGGAATTCTAGTCTCCATGTTCGGGTTTGTCGTAATCAAGTTTATGGGTATCAGGGGCTCCATGATATGGGTCTGGCCGCACTTCTGGGTACCTGCCATCATCGGAGGAACGATCTTCGGGTTTGGAATGACAATCGCCGGAGGATGCACCGTTGGCTCACTGTGGCGCGCCGGAGAGGGACATATCAAACTCTGGGCTTCCATAGTCGGTATGATGATTGCAATGCCCTTTACGGCGAAGTTCATTAAACCCGCATTTTTCGATGCACTGCCTGACAGCATGAAGCAGATGTTCTTCCTGCCGGAAAAAATTGGATATGGACCGGCAGTTGGTGTATTCCTTGTGATCATCCTTCTCTGGTATCTCTTCGTGAAATGGAATGAACGGACAGGTAAATTCTCAGCGTATTAGAAGAAATATCCAGAATCGACTGAATCGATAAGACTATAAGCTGACAGGGGCGGGAATTTTCTCGCCCCTGTCTTCCGTTGTCGCATCCTGTATTCTTGACCCGGTTGAAATCCTTGGACATGACAGCTACAATGGAGACCTGGAGGTGGTATGCCGAAATACAAGGAGAAGTGTCCGGCCATGCGCGAAGCGGACCTCTACACCGGATGCCCGTTCAACTGTGTTTATTGCATAGCCGCGCCGAGACAGTCCGAAGAAGTCAGACCGACAGGCCGGGAGCAGGATATCTTCGCTGGTCCCTTATCCTCTGTTCCGCTTTACCTCTCCCCATGGACCGATCCATACCCGCCATGCGAGGAAGAGCACTTCAGAACCGGTTCACTGGTAAGGCACCTTTCCAAAACCGGACAGCCGTTCTATGTGATTACAAGGAGCCTGCTGGTAAGAAGAGATATCGAAGTGATAAAAGGTAGCAGCCGGTCCTTTGTTGCCATATCACTGAACACTCTGGACGAAGATATCACAGGCCTTCTTGAACCCGACGCTCCGGGAGCGGGGGAGCGGGTCGATCTGATCCAGGATCTGGCTGGAATCACCGGGCTCAGAACCGTTGTAAGAATTGACCCGATAATACCGGGAATCACGGACGGGGAGAGGCTTATGGAGCTTCTGCAGTGGGTGCTTTCGGTAAAGCCCTTCGCAATCGGTCTGGAAACGCTGAGAATGGACAGGTTTATTGCATCAAGGATGAGGAACGTGCTTCCGGAGGTGATGTTCAATCGCATGATGGAGTACTACACCCTGCCCGGTGAGGTTCCGGTTCATCCTGCACAGGAATGGCGGCTTGAGCTTTTCAGACGGGTTGCGGCGCTGTTCGAGAATACGGATGTCAGAGCATGTTTCTGCCGCGCTACACTGCCCGAACAGATCACACCCTGGGACTGCAGGGGAGGGTACTGATGGTGACCTCCCTCTACCTGATGCCTACAGGTGAGTGTAATTGTGTCTGTACCTACTGCTACTGCCCACAAGGACGGAAGCGAGGCGACCCCGATCTGTTCAGAAGGATTGCAGAATCATTCACTGATCATATCATCAGTTCCAATCCTGAGGCCAGACCTCAGATAAGGTTCACCGGCGGGGAACCCTGGTTGGAGAAGGAGCTGCTGCCGGAAGTGATCGAACTCTTCTTTCAGAAGGTCCCAGATGGATTGGTGGTGGTGAATACGAATGCCACACTCCTTCCTGTAGAACGACTCGGAGATTGGAGGGGGGATGAACGCTTGATCCATGTGGTTTCACTTGACGGGCCGGAGATCCTTCACGATTCAAGGCGCAAAACCACAGATGGCCGGGGAACATTCCATAAGGTTATTGAAGGTGTGAAACTGCTGATGGATCTGGACCTGCCTGTTTATCTGAATGCTGTGCTGGATACCGGGAGTTCCGGATACCTT
>CAZUYF010000217.1:0-3601 GCA_964624675.1 uncultured bacterium | reverse complement strand
GAATCCGGCCCCGAGGGCGCAGAACTGTCCATCCGTCTTAGTGAAGAGATAAAGAAGTACCCCGATATGCGAGTACTTGGTCCGAACTGCCTCGGCATTATCGTACCGGGGATTAATCTGAATGCCAGCTTTGCCAGCGGAATACCCGCAAAAGGAAATATTGCTTTCATTTCCCAGTCCGGTGCCCTCTGTACGTCAGTTCTGGACTGGGCGCGGGACAAGAAGATCGGGTTTTCGTATTTTGTTTCAGTAGGTAACGTAAGTGACGTTGATTTCGCGGATATTATCGATTACGTCGGTGAGGATGAGAAGACCGAATCCATCATCCTGTACATAGAATCCATTTCCAACGCTCGCAAGTTCATGACCGCAGCCAGGGCTTTTGCCAGAACAAAACCGATAATCGTCTACAAGGCGGGTCGCTTCCCTCAGTCAGCTTCCGTAGCTGCATCACACACCGGAGCTATGGCATCCGAAGATGCTGTTTACGATGCTTCCTTCAGAAGGACAGGTATGGCAAGGGTCCTTAATATCGGTGAGATATTCGATTGTGTGGAGCTCATTGGAAGAAACAGATTCCCTGGAGGACCAAGGCTTGGAATCGTGACGAATGCCGGTGGTCCCGGTGTGATGGCCGTGGATTCCCTGATAGAACTGAACGGAAAACTGGCTGACCTTTCCGATGAGAGTATAGCTGAGCTGAACGGTTGCCTTCCGCCTTTCTGGTCGGGGGCAAATCCTGTTGATGTACTTGGGGACGCAAACGCCAGGCGGTATGAGAAAGCTGCGAGAATCGTCATCAGTGACCCTGGAGTAGACGCGTTGCTTGTAATTCTGACCCCTCAGGCCATGACGCGACCTGACAGGGTTGCTGCAAGGATCGGTATGCTTGTGAAAGATACATCGAAGCCTGTTCTTGCCGCATGGCTGGGAGGTGAGACCGTACGGGAGGGAATGTCAATCCTCGTTGAATCGGGGATTGCAACCTACAATACTCCCGAGCAGGCCGTCAGGGCATTCATGACCCTTGTTAATTACGCTGACAATCTTGAGGACCTGTACGAAACACCGAGGGATATCATGGTGGAATTCAGTATGAATCAGGCGGATATGCGCTCGGAGTTTCTGACCATGATACCGTCCGGCCAGGGGATGCTGTCGGAGAGGGATGCCAAGATGCTGCTCGAACTTTACGGTATTTCATCGACCTGCCCTGAAATTGCTGCAACAGTTGATGATGCATATCTAATCGCTGATCGGATCGGGTATCCGGTAGTACTGAAAGTTGATTCACCCGAAATAACGCATAAAACCGAAGTTGGTGGTGTGGCACTCAATATTGGATGCCGGGAAGCCCTTCAGACAGCCTGGGAAACCGTTATGAAATCCGTTTCTTCACGGGCTCCAGATACCGTGATTACCGGTATTTCCGTTCAGCGAATGATCTCTTCGGCCGATGCCGTTGAGCTTATTCTTGGCGCAAGGAAGGATCCTGTTTTCGGTACCGTAATAATGGTTGGGAAAGGAGGTGTTGCAGCGGAGATATGGGGTGACAGTGCTCTTGGTTTCCCCCCCCTTAACGAGCACCTGGCGGCCAGAATGCTTCATTCCCTCAGGATTTTCCCGCTTCTGACCGGATTCAGGGGGAAGGAGAAGGTTAATATCGATTCGCTGATCGATGTCATGATGCGCTTCTCTTACCTTGTATCCGACAATCCAGAGATCGAAGAGATCGATATCAATCCGCTTTTATGCTGCTCCTCGGAGATCATTGCCCTTGATGCCAGGGCTTTCATCAAACCCGGACTGAATCAGGAAAGACCGTTCGAACACCTTGCGTTGCGGCCTTATCCGGTTGAATATGTTACTCGAATGAAGATGACCGATGGGACCGATATCATGCTGAGGCCGATAAAACCTGAAGACGAGTCAATGTGGATGGAAATGCTGGGCAGTTGTTCGAAAGAAACCATCTACTCCAGGTTCGGTTTCTTCTACAACTGGTCCAACCATAAAGCCGCGGTAAGATACTGCTACATCGATTACGACAGGGAAATAGCGATTGTAGCTGAATCGACCACTGAAGCAAAACGATCTATCCATGCTATAGGGCGACTTGTCGCTGATCCCGATCTTGAAACCGTTGAGTACGCCATCCTTGTGGATGATAAATGGCAGAATCGCGGGTTGGGCAGTATCGTTACAGAATACTGCGAAAAGATTGCGGAAGAATGGGGAGTGAAGCAGATTATTGCCCAGACTACCGTAGATAATCAGAGAATGCTCCATCTGTTCGAAACAAGGGGCTATCATTTGGAGCATGACTCGGAGGGTGGAGTCGTAAATGTCTACAAACATTTAGGATAGCATCACAAATTACGGACGGTCTGGACAGCACATACTCGTTTCTCACCATGAACTGCGGCTTACTGTGAATTCTGTTTAGAATTCAGGAGTTCTGATTGAATATCTTCGACGAGATGGATAGTCTCCGGCTTGATAGACTGCCCGTTTTCAGAAATCAGCTTCATTGCTTTACTGCAGTACTTTGAAGATTCTTCCAGCCTGCAGTTTCGAAGAGCAATGGTTCCGAGACTTACAAGAGTCAGCACTTCGTTCTCGGGATCGGAAACCACACTGAACTGCTCCAGGGCGGAAAGCAATGTAGTTTCAGCTTCCTCCTCAGATGCAAGTTGCATTTGCAGCCTTCCCAGATTGCTCAGAACGGGTCCTAGACCATGCCTGTAACCAGTCTCTTCGAGCAGGTCGGAAGCCTTCTGCAGCATTTCAACCGCTTCTTCCAGTCTTCCCTCCCTCTCTGCAACCGTACCAAGATGACTGAGTGCGTGAGCCTCACCGGTCTTGAAAGATATTTTGCCGAAGTGTGCGAGGGACCTGTTCAGAATAACTTTTCCTTTATCAACATCATCAGTGTCTATCAGCACTGAAGCCAGATTCAGCATTGCTATACCGGCGCTCTGAAGGTTTCCGCATTCTTCCTGCACAGAAATAGCTTCCTTGATGTTGCGGATTGCCAGTTCGGATTCGCCCGATCCGTGATGAAGTGCTCCAAGATTACTGAGTGACATTCCAAGAGTATTCAGATCACCACTTCTGCGGGAATATTCGATAGCTTTAGCAAGATATTCCCGGGCTTGTGGATAGTCTCTCTGCATCCGCCGCAGCTCACCAAGGCTGCAGTAAGTTTTTCCCAGTTCGGCATCGAATCCTCTGGATTCTACAAGCTTGAGCTGTCTCTGCAGTGTTCTGTCCATCTCCTGAAAACGGGCAAGACGATACTGTATTTTCTGCCTTTTAATAAGAATGGTCATGATAACATCGCCGGATTCCGCAGGAGGATCTGATACAACCCAGCTCTCAATAAGATCTGTCAGGGCAAGGCACTCTTCGTTCTGGTAGGTTTCGGCCAGGTAATCAAGAGCCAGAATGCCTGTTTCTATAGCCTTGTCAAGCCTGTCTGCTTCTCTCCAGTGAAGTGAGATGTCATAGGCGTATCTGCCAAGTTCTTTCCGGTACAGCACTGTCATCTGCTCAGCTGTAACCCTGTGAATAGATATCCGGTTCTGCCTGAGAACCGTTG
>CAZUYF010000216.1:0-3624 GCA_964624675.1 uncultured bacterium | reverse complement strand
AAGATGGAGGCGGTAGGACATCTTGCAGGAGGTGTCGCACACGATTTCAACAACATCCTGCAGGTTATTAACGGCTACACTGAATTAGCTCAGGGATCACTTGAGGAAGATAGTCCGGTCCAGGAAATGCTGCAGCAGGTCATACAGGCGGGAGAGAGAGCAAATTCTCTTGTCAGACAGCTCCTGACGTTCAGCCGCAACCAGCAGATCACACCCAGGATACTTGATCTGAACGAAATCATAACTGAACACATCGCTATGCTTCAGAGGGTCATAGGAGAGGATATCGTACTTGAATTCCTGTCATCCGCTGAACCCATCTACATCAACGGTGATCAGGACATGATAGGGCAGATACTCCTGAACACCTTCCTGAATGCCAGGGATGCGATGCCGCAGGGTGGTAAGATCCTTGTAAAGACTAAACGGATTTTTCTTGACAGCGAATTCTGCAGAACAAGTCGCTTTAATGATCAGGGTTATTATGCATTGTTATCCATATCCGATACTGGCTGCGGTATGGATAAAGGAACACTAAGCAGGATCTTCGAGCCTTTCTTCAGCACAAAGGGAATCACTGCCGGTACAGGACTCGGACTATCGACTGTTTACGGTATCGTTTCGCAACATGACGGAATAATCACTGCTAAAAGCAAACCAGAGAATGGCTCAATATTCCAGATTTATCTCCCACTTGTTAAAAAGGAAGCCATAATCGAGGAATTGCTCCCTGAACACGAAATAACTGTGG
Organism: uncultured bacterium; assembly: GCA_964624675.1. Taxonomy (GTDB): domain Bacteria; phylum Fermentibacterota; class Fermentibacteria; order Fermentibacterales; family JCC-6; genus Aegiribacteria. The sequence continues at coordinate 2,873 of CAZUYF010000216.1, read as the reverse complement.
AAACATCCAGAACCATTGTTATCACGGAGGACGATGAGAGCGTAAGAAATCTTGTCAGTGATGTTCTATCAGATGCGGGTCATGAAGTTATCACAGCAGTGAACGGAGAAGATGCTGTCATTCTCATAAGCGATTCTCCAGACAGTGTTGATCTTGTCATACTTGATGTGATAATGCCGGTCCTCGGAGGTTACGAAGCGGCCGACAGAATTCGCGAGATACGACCGGATATACCGCTGATTTTCTGCAGCGGATACAAAGAAGGACACAACAAGGAAGACATAAACAAGCGCCTGGAGAGGTCCAGGTTCCTATCCAAACCGTATTCAATGGCACAGCTTCTAAACACCATAAACGAACTGTTTGCCGAAATTAAATAACTATCTCTGAAAGCTCTACATTCAAGGAGGAATTATGAAGCTGAGAATGACAATTACTCTGCTGTCTTTGATGCTGTTGACCACCATGTCGTCATTTGCGATGGAAATGAACGATATTGAATTTCCGGATGAGATAACAGTGAACGGGGTCGACCTGATTCTGAATGGCCTCGGAAAACGGGAAGCTACTATTTTCAATGTGGACGTTTACGTTGCAGCACTCTATCTGGAACACACCGGAAGCGATGGGTATGCCATCTGTGAGTCGGACCAGACTAAACGCCTCATCCTGCATTTTGTCCGGGACGTCAGCGGCGGAGATATAGCAGGCGCCTGGGCGGAGGGATTCATGAAGAATGGCGGAGACGATGTAAGTATCTATGAGAGCAGGATCGTATCTCTGAATTCATGGATGTCTGAGATGAAGGATGGTGAGGAGATGATGTTCACCTACATTCCCGGCACCGGTCTCGAAGTTTCGCTGAAGGGTACGTCCATGGGCACTATTGAAGGAAGTGATTTCTCCGCTGTATTCTTCTCAATATGGCTGGGGGATGACCCGCCTAACGGAGGGCTCAGGAGAGGTCTGCTCGGGCTGGACTGACACAGCTGTCGGGAAGATAGACGGCAAACGAACATCTATCACCACCTGCACAGACAGACTCCAGAACCTCTACCCTGACTTTCCGTTCGAGAATTGTCTCCCATATCTGCAGGTAATATCCCGCTCCGCAGAGGCAATGGCTTAAAGGCAGTTCAATACCCAGCTGCACCGCCTGCCTTACCCTCGGGCAGTGGCAGTAGAGTTCCCTCTTCTTCTGCGGATCGCTTTCGTTCATGTACTCTCTGAGATTGCCACTCTTAGGTATCTTTGTGATTGTTATTCGGTTACCATCCCTTTCCCCGGCAACTCCCCATCCTAATTCTACAATACGATCGACGATGATATCCTCGAAGAGCATCCCGTTTCTCAGAGAATCCACCAGCTGCTGCTGGAGTGCTTCTATCACTATGTCAATATCTCCGGTTTCAACGTATATCCTTCTAAGTTTCTGCAATCTGGTTCTGGGGTATGGGCAGGAACATGCCGTCATGATACCGTGGAGCATTTCCGGAGAGCATTCATCTTCTATTTTCCGGATAGTTTCGGCAGTCCACCTGATTGCTTCCTCAGTTTCGGTTTCACCGGTGATGTTTTCGTATCCCTTCATTATCCTTTTAGCAATATTCTTGCCGCAGTATGCTCTGAGACTGCCGTATAATTTATGTTGCCATGCTTCAATAAAATCGCTCATTGAATATCCCGCATCCAGCTCTCAACAGCCCGAAGACCCTCATCTGGAAAGAAATGTCCGCCATCGTATTCAAAGAATGTGACATCGTACCCGGCATCGGTAAAAAGATCTTTCGCAATAATCGCCCTGTCATCTTCCTGCGTGCCTCTGCCGATGAATATCGGAAGGGTTGTTGCGGATTCAATGATTCCCTGCGGGAATAGTTCTTCGTCTATAACTCCGCTGTAAGTGGCAATACCGGAAAAGAACGAGGGGTTCCTCAAACCTGTCCAATATGCCATGATGCCGCCCTGGCTGAATCCGAGCAGGTAAATGTTGCCAATCCTGTACTGACTCTTAATCATATTCAGGCATGCAAGGATCATATCCGAAGACAGCTCAATCGAACTGCTGAACATCTCCTGCTGCTGTTCTGGAGGCATATCCTCCCCATCCCACTCACCCGAACCATAAACTGTCCAGCTGAATACCGTCCTGCCGTTCTGTTCGAAAGCATAGGGTGCCTGCAGGGAGGCAAAGATGAAATTACCCTCATCGAATGCCGTCGTTCTGGAGGAGAACTCTGCAACGTCTCCTCCGTATCCGTGAAGAGCCAGGACGAGGTCGTATTGCTCATTCGGGTCATAGTTATCGGGCACATGCATTCTTACCGTCTGCATCGATGGAAATTCCAGGTACAGCCTCCCGCCGAGCACTGCAATGCTCCTGCGCTCCCTGGCTTCTTCAATGACAATCATGGCTTCAATCACATAATCATTGAATACATCATTATCCAGCACAGATGAAAAATCGGTGTCAGTCTCTATGAGTTCAGGTCTGTCGAACCCCGCAAGGGCAGACTGCAGCAGGGCTTTACCGGCAAGTTCGGGCTCATCAAGCAGTCCGTAGCAGCACGCGAGGTTGAAGAGGGCTATGGGATTGTCATCCAGATCCGCCAGAAGGGCAAGAATATAGTACTCGGCAGCTTTCTCATAATCACCATCCAGGTAGCATGAAGCCGCGTCCTGAACAAGAAATCCCGGCTGGGTCTCATAGGATTCAAAGAGTTCTGAAGACAGTTCTCTCAGTGTTAATGTATCATCCAGCGCAGATGATTGCGAAATAAAGAAGACTGAAACAATCAAGAGCGTACAAGTTAAGCACTTCATTACAAGGCCGCCTTTCCTGTAGATTGATGCTCTATAATTATATTTCCATT
>CAZUYF010000215.1:0-3627 GCA_964624675.1 uncultured bacterium | reverse complement strand
TAAAGTAAAAACGACCCGCAAGGGGCCGTCTTAACTTTATGGCGACCCCAACGGGGATCGAACCCGTGTTGCCGGCGTGAAAGGCCAGTGTCCTAACCGCTAGACGATGGGGTCGCCGAAAGCTACCAACAATGGTAACAGAACTCTATTTCGTCAATACCCTTAAGTGAGACCTGGTGAGCCGCGGGGGAATCGAACCCCCGACCCTCTGATTAAAAGTCAGATGCTCTACCAACTGAGCTAGCGGCTCACTAGTAAGGGTTTACAGGCAGCCGGTAAAATGCAAAAAACAGCGGAAAAATGCAAGAGCCAGAATATTACTGGTTATTCGGTTCAAAAGTTTATATACATCGTCATCAGCTGAGTTTCATGGTAAACGGGACAGATTGGACGTATGAATTGAAGGATACTCATAGAACACCACATCTTTTTGTAATCGATACCAATGTGCTTCTGTATGATCATAACTGCATAGACAACTTCCAGGAGCATGATGTTGTTATTCCAATAACTGTACTTGAGGAACTTGATGAATTCAAGAAGGGAAACGATCTGATCAACTTTCAGGCCAGGGAATTCATACGCAAACTGGATAAGCTTTCCGGGGAAAGTCTCTTCAGTGAAGGCTTGCCCCTGGGTCCTGGAAGGGGAAAACTATTCGTAAAGATTGCCGGGCCTTTCGAAGGAACTTCGGTGGAAAACGCCTTCTCTTCCATGAGCAAACCGGATCACAGGATTCTTGCGCTTGCTGACCGGCTCAGGTGCGCTAACCCTGACAGGTCAGTTATCCTGATTAGCAAGGATATCAACCTGAGAATGAAAGCTAAATCCCTTGGGATTCAGGCTGAGGATTACGAAACCGGGAAAGTGGAGAATATCGATGAACTTTACACCGGAACCGGGTTACTTGAGGATGTCGATAAGGACATTATTTCAAGATTCTACCAGCAGCCATTTTCGGTTCCAAGGGAAGAAATAGGCATTGAACTACAACCTGTTCCTAACCAGTTCTTCATACTGAGAAACGGCAGCACCAGCTCTCTTACCTGGTACAACCCTGGAAGCGATGAGTTTGAAAGGATAATCAAGACAAGGGCTTACGGAATACAGCCTCGTAATGCAGAACAGACCTTTGCACTGCATACGCTGCTGAACCCTGCCGTAAGACTGGTAACTCTGACAGGGAAAGCAGGTACAGGGAAAACCCTTCTTGCACTTGCAGCAGCCCTCGATCAGCGGCATGACTACAGGCAGATATATCTGGCCCGTCCTGTGGTACCACTTGGAAACAGGGATCTGGGATTCCTTCCAGGAGATGTTCAGAGTAAGCTTGATCCATATATGCAGCCCCTGTGGGATAATCTTGCTGTTATTAAGAACCGTTTCTCATCCGACAGCAAAGAATACAATAACCTTCAGGAGATGATAGAGCTGGAGAAACTTTGCATTACTCCTCTTGCATATATCAGAGGCAGGAGCCTGGACAGTATATATTTTATTGTTGATGAGGCTCAGAACCTTACACCGCATGAAGTTAAAACAATAATAACCAGGGCTGGCGAGGGGACGAAAATCGTTTTTACGGGTGATATCTACCAGATCGATACACCCTACCTGGACAGTCAGTCCAACGGGCTTACATACCTTGTTGACCGATTGAAGGATGAGAAGATCTCCGCCCATATCAATCTGGTCAAAGGTGAGAGGAGCGAACTTGCTGAACTTGCCAGTAATCTTCTCTGATATGGTTGCTGGAGGCTGAAATGGCCGTGCGCCTTATAGAAGTATTCATGCCGGCTGACCGCCTTGAGCTGGCAAGATCATCCGTAAGCAGCCTTGATACTCTTTCCATATGGTGGGAAAAACTATCGGACGAGCAGGCGCAGCTTCACATTCTTGTAGAAGCAGAAAGAAGCGAGGAGGTAACAGACAAGCTCAGAGCGGCTCTTGCCGATTCAGGGGAGGAACTCAGAATCGTCTCCCTGCCGGTTGAAGCCTCCATACCGGCTCCCGAGGAAACTCCAGAGCAAGACAGGAAACCCGGAAGAATTCTGCGCAAAAAAATGCACAGAGTTAGCCGGGAGGAACTGTACGCTGATGTGCAGGAAATGATGCGTACTTCCTGGCCCAATATCGTCATGACCATACTGTCAGCGGTCGTATGCGCAGTGGGTCTTGCCCGAAGCAATGTTGCTGTGATAATCGGTGCAATGGTTATTGCTCCCCTTCTGGGGCCGAACGTGGGTCTTGCACTGGGTGTGACCCTTGGAGATTTCAGTTTAATCCTGAGAGCACTTAGAGAAAACATTCTGAGGATAGGGGCAGCTCTTGTGTTTGCTGTGATCGTGGGGATCATCTTCAATATCGATCCGCATGTGTCTGAGATAGTATCAAGAACCTCCATAAGTTACACCGATATTGTTATTGCGCTTGCAGCCGGTGCGGCTGGAGCTCTGGCTTTAAGTACTGGTGCTCCAGCTACACTTATCGGGGTAATGGTTGCTGCCGCCCTTATGCCCCCGCTTGTTGTCACAGGTATGCTCAGCGCACTTGGTGATTACAGCGGAGCTCTGGGAGCCCTTCAGCTTCTCGCAGTGAATCTCATTTCAATTAACCTGGCGGGAGTACTCACATTTCTGTGCGTGGGGATACGGCCGGGGTCCAGGGATGATATAACCAAAGCCCGGATACTGGTTACTCTGGTAGTGGTGGTTTGGATCATTCTTCTGGCTTCGCTTACTGTTCTGATAATATCAAACGCATAGCAAAAGGGGCATGCACAGGCATACCCCTTTCTGATCGTGTAATTCTATCAGCTAGAATACAGTCTTGAGATTACCCCAGGTGGAATTCTCAAGTGCTTCAGGTATGTATTCATCGTCGATCCTGTAATTAAAGGCAGTGGGATCACGATCAGAGGTCCAGAGGATTGCCGGGTCTGACTCATCTGACATTCCACAATCCATTTCGATTCCGGGAGTGAAACTGTCAAGTATATCTGATGGGTCATCACCGTCCAGAACGTGGACTACTAATCCAAGTGCATCGTGGGTGTAGAAGACGTTCCAGGTTTCATCGTACCAGAGGCCTCCGTAATCCACTCCGGTCCATATATCTTCCACAACAGATGCTCCGCCTGGACTAAGAGTGATGGCACGCATCTCGGTGGCAGTATGGAAATTACAATAGAAGTAAGGGGCCTTATAAGCTATCCCTAGAACACCGTCAAATGCAAGCAGATCCCAGTAGTCAACCAACACCGGGCTATCAGGATTGGCAACATCAAAACAGTAAATTAGATCGCCTTCACACGTTACTCCACCGTCGCCGTTAAAATCGGCAAGGTAAAGATAGTTAGCGGCTTCATCAAAGTAACACCCATTAGACATGAGAGAATCGGTTCCCATGAAATCATTGATATTGAAGCGTTCCGTATAGGCACCAGTGCTGGCATCAACGGTGTAGACATATCCACCATTTTGCGATGCCTGCCAGAGCCATCCGTTTGCCGAGTCGAAATCCAACCCCATTGCATTCTCCATGTTAGGGTAGGAACTAACTACTCCATCGACTCCAGTGCTGCCGTCATTGACAGTTACACCAGTTTCGAGATTGGCCGAAACACCG
>CAZUYF010000214.1:0-3628 GCA_964624675.1 uncultured bacterium | reverse complement strand
ATGATGAAGAGGTGTTACAGCAGTGTTGTAACATTTGCTAAAATTCACTTTCCCAGCAGTCGAACCACCCTATGGGTCAGTTATCACGGATATTCATGGAAGACAGTGTAAATGAAAACTCTGAAGCTATTCTCCCTGCTGCTCCTGACGGCCAGCCTGCAGGCAGCCCCACCCCCTCCCTGGTTCCTGGAGGACGCAGCGCAGACAGAGACTAATCTGCAGGCTTACTTAGAATCCTACGCCGACGCTCGAGCCAGGGGTGTGGACGCGGCTAATCCGATATACGGCCCGGAAAACCCGCCCTTTGGCCCGAATGGCGCTTTAAGCGGAACAGATGATGGGATGAATGTCCTTATACTGCTTGTGGATTTCACTGATAATGTGGCACAGACACCTGCGGTCTACTTCGACTCCATGGGTTTCGCCGCGGATACTTTCTCTCTTAAGAATTACTACAGTGAGGTCTCCTTCGGTCAGATTGACATTGTAACGCTTGATTACCCCTCCATTACCGGCTGGCAGAGGGCACCGGAGACCTACGAGTACTATGTGGATGATAACTACGGGTGGGGAAATTATCCGGCCAACTCCCAGGGCATGGTGGAAGACGTCTGCGAGCTTGTGGACCCATATGTTGACTTTTCACAGTACGACAATGATTCAGATGGCTACGTCGATGGTGTAAACGTAATGTTCGCCGGACAATTCGACGGCACCCCCCAGACCATCTGGCCTCACGCCTGGTCTCTGCCGGGAGGCGGTGTGACCTTCGACGGAGTGAAGGTTTACTCTTTCAGCGTTCAGAACGAATACGACGATAATCCCGGCGATAAATCAGCCGCAGTTTTCTGCCACGAGTTCGGACACGTCATGGGACTGCCGGACCTCTATGACTACGATTATGACTCCAACGGTATAGGAGACTGGGGCATCATGTCCTTCGGCCTGTACAATGGGAACAGCTGGAGCCCGGCCCACTTCTGCGCCTGGAGCAGGATCGGTCTCGGGATAGAAACCCCGGTAAATATCACTTCGGCAGGTTACTATGATGTCCCCTCCGTGGAGCTGTCTGGAACCATCTACCGGTTATGGACAAACGGCTCCGGCGGCAACGAATACTATCTGGTCGAGAACCGCAGGCCTATAGGCTACGACGGAGCCCTCCCGGGCTGGGGCATCCTCATCTGGCATGTGGACGACGGCACCTCCAGCAACGACAACCAATGGTACCCCGGACACACTTCCTTCGGGCACTACCATGTTGCTCTGGAGCAGGCAGACGGCCTCTGGGAGCTCGAACAAGAACAGAGCTACGGCGACCAGGAGGATCCGTTCCCAGGTCCGCCTTCCCAGAACGCGGATGTCTTCAACTACTGGGCAGTTCCCGACAGCAGGGATTACTCCTTCGAAGACACATATGTAGAGGTTTCCTCCATACCGGAGAGCGCCGATACAGTCAACGTTTACTTCAGCGTCGATCAGACCGGCATCGCTGAAGGGCATCTCTCAAGTACCACCGGGGTTCTCACGATGGCAGCCAACCCGGCAAGCGGCTCGGCGGTCTTTCATATCTCCCACGAAGGAGGCGAAGCATCGCTTGAGATTTTCGACATCAGCGGCAGAGTGGTCGCAGTAATACTTGATGGAGAGCTGCCTCAGGGTGACCATACACTCTCATGGGAGGGCGGGACCGGTATCTATTTCGCAAGGTATGAAGGAAACGGCACTCTCTCAGGAACGAGGTTCCTGCTCGTGCGGTGAGGACGTTTCATCACGTTCCAGATCTTTTGCGAATGATATCCGATCCGCTGAACCATCGGGGTCGAGATTCACTGCACGGGACCTTAGCACTCCTGAAAATGTGGCCATCAGAATTCTCAGATCGTAGCATGAGCTGCGTCTTCGCACATAGTGGGAGTCGAGCCTCATCTGTAACCTCTTATCCAGCCTGCCCTTCCGGAGAAGCCATAACTGCGCGGGGCCTGTCCAGCCCGGCCGCACAGTCTCGCGGAGTGACGTATCCAGTCCCTTAAGAAGAGTGGCAGGCAGCGGCCTCGGTCCACAGAAGCTCATCCTGCCGATAAGTATTAGAAAGAGTTCGGGGAGTTCATCCAGATGCGACCGGCGAAGAAGCCTTCCCCAGAAGTTGATCCTGTGCACCTCAAAAAAAACCCGCCCGGTCTCCCTCCCGCCCTTCATGGATCTGATCTTAAAGTGTGTGTACTCAACTCCATGGCGTCCGCGGCGCCTTGACAGGTGAAAAGGCGGAAAGCCGATGAAAACCGAAGAGATGAGCATTGCGACTAAGATGAGAGGTAGAGTGATAACGATAAGGAATAAGGCTGCAAGGGCTTCGGGCGGACGAGGCATCAGAGGTCCTCAGAGCCAGCAAAGGCTCCTATGCAGGAGATGAACTGATCCCCCCTCTGGAAGAGATCGACGAAAAATGGAGCGCCGCTGCATCCAGGAGAGAGAAGCAGAGTACCGTCTTTGTCAGGGTCCAGACAACTGATTCCGATGTTTACGGCTTCATGCATGTCCCGGGCTGTTATGAGCCGGTTCTCATTCATTCCGCTCAATGCGTTCCTCAATCTGATTGATGCGGGATCATCGCTGAACAGGATCACACGGTAAACTCTCTTTCTTATCAGGGAGGCAAGGGGACCGTAGTCCAGATTCTTGTGTCCTCCACCTCCGGCAATAAGTACGAGTTTCCCGGTATCCTGATCTCCGATAGCCCTGATCACTGAATCGGGCGTGGTGGCGGCGGAATCGTTGATGAAGCGGATTCTCCCGTATCTTCCCGCATACTGATACCTGTGAGGTATGCCGGGAAAGGTGGCTATCCCCCCTGCAATGTTCAGTGGATCAGCGCCCGCTGCAACGGCACAGCATACCGCAGGAGGGATGAGATCGAGATGGACGGGTACCGCCATGTGCGGAGGAAGAGTATCAACACGCAGAAGTCTTATCACTTCCGGACCTCTCCATACCAGCCAGCCGTCCTCCAGAAAAGAACCTTTTACGTTATCCGTAGGAGCATGAGTCGAAGAGAAGTAGTACCTCTCAGAACTACAGGGGATTGCCGAGAGAATCGTATCATCAGCGGGCAGGACAATGACATCATCCGGACTCTGATGACGTGCGATGGATTCCTTGTCGAACCGGTAGTCTGGAATGGAACTGTACCAGTTCATATGATCGGGAAAGAAATTCAGCCAGCAGCCGATATGGGGTGATCTCCGGTGCAGATTCATCTCCGAAAGCTGCCAGGAGGAAAGCTCGAGAACCGGGTAGACCGAATCATCATCAACGAACCGCAGTGGTGAAACACAGTTGTTCCCTGCCGCTGCCGTTTTCACCCCCGCAGAACGGAGTATGTGACTTACAAGGTGAGTGGTGAAGCTCTTTCCCTTTGTCCCCGTAATTCCGGTCCAGGGTCTGGATGCGATCTCGCAGAACAGACCTATCGGGCTCTCTACAGCTGCGCCCCCGTCCGATGCCGCAGCCAGGAATTTGTTGCTGCGTTTGATTCCGGGATTCCGAATCACCAGATCAGCTGATATGAAGTCCTCGATCCTGTGCTCCCCGAGTACGAACCGGACACCCAGACCTGCCAGTTCAGCAA
>CAZUYF010000213.1:0-3629 GCA_964624675.1 uncultured bacterium | reverse complement strand
TAACTGATTCCTGGAAAACATTTGCAAAAGAATTCTACAACGGCATGAAGGCTGATGAGGTACAACTCAAGGTAACGATCTTCATTATCGTACTTGTGGCGGCAATGGGAGTCCTCAACACGATCCTCATGATGGTTCTCGAACGGAGACGGGAATTCGGTGTGATGAAAGCCATCGGGACCAGACCGGGATTCATCGTAAGGATGATCGTGCTGGAAGCGAATATCATGGGTATCATAAGTGTGATCGTCGGCAGCATTATCAGTACAGCGGGTCTGTTATTTCTTTCAAAACACGGACTGGTCATGGATCCACCCCTTGATTACGGAGGTACCGTCTTCAGGGAAATGATTGCATCGATAACCCCTGAATGTTACTGGATCCCCGCCGTATGCGTAATCATTACAGCTTCCACCGTCAGTTTTCTCCCTGCACTCAAGGCAGCTCATACAAAAGCAGCGAAAACGCTGAGGACGGTCTGACATGTTCATAAGGCTTGTGAAGTTCGCATGGAAGATCATCTGGAGAAACTTCCGTAGAACTGTTATCACAGGGCTTGCCGTAGGACTTGGTCTCGGCTCACTGATGTTCTCGGAGGGTCTTATGCAGGGAATGACTGCGCATATGATACAGACAACAACAGAATCCTGGATGGGGGATGCCCAGATCCATAGAGATGGTTTTCTTGATACCCGTAACATCAACCTGATAATCAAAAGGCCGGATTCCACACTTTCCATGCTGGATGCAGACTCAACCATCAGCTGCTACACTGCCAGGATCCTCTCCCCTGCATCGGTAACATCAACAACGGAACTGAAGCCTGTTACCTTGATCGGTGTTGACAGTGAAACCGATCCGGAAGTAACTATGCTGGAAACTGCGATAGATTCGGGATACTACCTGAGCGGGGACAGTACAGAACTCATTATCGGATACAAACTGGCGGGTGATCTGAACGCCGGACTTGGTGATGTAATCGTTATCACTGTTGCTCAGGCGGGCAGCGGACTTTCGAGCAGCATGTTCTTCGTATCAGGCATATGTCATTTCGGCAGCGACAATCTCGACAGATATTCAGCTTTCGTGAATCTTACTACCGCAGGAAGGATGCTCGGCATACCGGGGGAAATCCATGAAATCGCTGTCAAATTCCCGCAGGTGGAAATGGGAGCTGATACGTCTCTCGGGTTCTGGCGCAGATTCTCGGTTTTCGGGAACAATGCCGTTGGATGGCCGGAACTGGCGCCACAAGTTAACTCAATGCTCAACATGGTAGATATGAGTATGGCAATAATGGCTGCAATTCTATTTGGACTGGTTGTTTTTGGAATAGTAAATTCCCTCTTCATGTCCGTATACGAAAGGATGTATGAATTCGGTGTTATGAAGGCTGTAGGAACCAGAACCGGAACAATAACCACCATGGTGATCCTTGAGGCTTTCTGGATAGCGGTTATCAGTACAGTAATAGGAATTGCCATTGGCCTCCTGATAATATGGATAACCTCCAGAACAGGCATTAACTTCGGAGAGATCGAAGTGTCCGGTGTAGTATTTAATAAACCTATTTATCCTGTACTCACGCTCAGCCGGATGTGGATATATCCCCTTTTCACTCTGATTCTCACTACAGTTGCAGGAATATACCCGGGGATACATGCAGGCAGGCTGAACCCGGCTGAGGCAATGCGGAAGAGTTTATAGACCACGGAGATGAATATGATAGATAACGATGTAATAGTTGCTGAAGGTGTTGTTAAGACCTACGATGATTCCGGAGTCCCTGTTCATGCGGTCAGGGGCATTGACTACACTCTACGAAAAGGTGAGTTCACAGCAATAATAGGCCCATCCGGTTCGGGGAAAACGACTTTTCTCAATGTTCTTGCCGGACTAGATACACCCACGGAGGGGAAGGTGTGGCTCTCTGGTAAACTGATCTCCGATATGAGCGGAAAGGAGCTCTCAGACTTCAGAAGAGACCATATAGGTTTTATTTTCCAGGCTTACAACCTGTTTCCGGTACTCACCGTAGAAGAGAATGTTGAATATGTAATGCTTCTCCAGGGGGTTCCTCCCATAGAGCGTCACGACAGGGTTATGAACATTCTGGAGAAAGTAGGGATCGCGGAATACGCCGGCAGGCTCCCCATGCAGCTTTCAGGCGGGCAGCAGCAGAGAGTGGCGGTGGCAAGAGCTATGGTTTCCAAACCCTCACTCGTTATCGCCGATGAGCCCACCGCGAACCTGGATTCAAAAACCAGCGGCTCTCTTCTTGATATGATGCGCAGGCTGAACGAGGATACAGGTATGACCTTTCTCTTCTCAACCCACGACGAGATAGTGATGAGGAGGGCTAGAAAGATAGTAATAATTCGGGATGGTAAAATCGTTGGAAAAGCATCTTCGGAAGAGACCCAGTGAAGCTATCCGTCACCGCTTTACTCCTTTTAACACTTTCTGCGGGAATAACTGCCGGCGCTGTGGAACTATCCGGTTCACTGAAGCCGAAGTTTTCCATATTGGATCAGCCTGTTCCCGATTCTTCCCTGACTTACATATTCCAGGTGCCCCTGAGGCTTATGGTTCATTACAGGACAGGCAGGATGAATTTAAATGCAGCATGGGTCCTGGTTCCTTCCGCCGGGAATCCGGCACTCAGCGGGGAAAGCGGAGTTCATGTATTCAGACTTGCAGATCCCGAAACCAGAATACTCCCTACCTCGTGGAACGGTGATGAATCTGTAAGCATCCTTCAGGATATTGACAGGCTGAACATCAGGCTGAGAACTTCATTCGCAGCATTAACAATCGGGAGACAGGCTGTTTACTGGGGTGTGGCAAAATCAGTCAGTCCCACAGATTTCATAGCCCCATTCCAGTACGGTACACTGGATACCGAATATAGAATCGGTGTAGATGCGGTAAGGTCAGTTTTTCCGATCGGGGTGATGTCCGAGCTGGATGCGGGTTACCTATTCGGGAAGGATGCGCGCTTCTCTGAAAGCGGCTGCTGGCTCCGGGGAAGATTCTACCTTCTCCAGACCGATGCAACCCTTCTCGCAGCCTGCTTCAGGGAGAACCTCATGGCAGGCGGAAGCCTGAACCGCTCTATAGGAGATGGGACGGGATGGGTAGAATGCGCCTTTGTATCGACAGGATTCTTCACCGATAATTCTAATGAAGACACCTACTGGAGCCTTTCAGCAGGATACGACAGAAGCTGGCTGAACGCTTCGCTGTACGGGTTCCTGGAATACCATTTCAGCTCCCCCGGAACCGATGATCCGGATAAATATCCCGATGTCCTCGAAGGCAGCGCCTTCGGGAACGGCGGCATCTATCTCCTCGGAAAACATTATCTCAGTCCTGGTGCAAGCTGGCCAGTTACACCGCTTCTGAGCTTCACAGGCCAGGCTCTGGTCAACCTTACCGACGCGTCAGCCTACCTTTCCATAACCTCCGAATACAGCCTTTCACAGAACACGGTCATAAATGCGGGATTATCCCGGGGACTGGGAAGCATTGCCGATGACACTGCAGGAGATGCAGGTTCGGAATTCGGAAACTGGCCCGGATACTATTTCCTCTCAGCGGGATACTATTTCTGAGAAGTTCGAATCCCG
>CAZUYF010000212.1:0-3667 GCA_964624675.1 uncultured bacterium | reverse complement strand
CTGGCGAAATCCTCGGAAGCTGACAGCGCCAACGATATTTCCCCCGCACAGCCGGTGGCGGAATTTGAAAAAGGACCTGAAGCGGTAGATCTTGATCTGATGTACAGCAGGATGAAGGATTACATTAAATACAGCGGAGAACAATACCCAAGCCTTATTCTGGAACAGGCGATACTGGATTTTACGAACACCAGTAAATACCTCAGGAACTCAAATGGTGTCGATCTTCAGTCAAGACGCAGCAGGTATAACTTCTCCCCCATGTTCACATCGAAGGAAGGTACGGAAACCTCATCCTTCAATTATTCCGACTTTTCGACCGCTGAACTTGATAAACATCTTCACGAATGCGGAACGGTAGATCTCCTGATGAATCAATCAACGGAGCAGGTACACTCGAGGGAATTCCAGGGTAAATTCAATGGAGACATCATAATCACCCCCGACTGCCTTGGCAGTTTTATACAGATGATCATCTCCTACCTCAGTGATTATCCAATGATAAAGGGGACTTCAATTTTCCAGGATTCTCTCGGGACGCAGATCGCCGATCCTCAGCTGACACTGCATTCGCAACCTCTCTCAGACGAACTTGCGGAAGGCTACTTCATTACCTCTGACGGCTTCGCTGCGGAGAACAGCACCATAATTAGTGAAGGAATCCTTAAGAGCTTCCAGCTCAGTCTTTACGGCGCAAACAAGACAGGAAAAACCAGAGCCGTCAACAGCGGCGGAGCCTATGTAGTTGACCCCGGAGAATATACCTTTGACGAGATGACAAGATCGGTGGAAAGAGGAATCCTTCTCTGCCGATTCGCAGGAGGCATGCCGAGTGAGAGCGGTGATTTCTCAGCGGTTGCAAAGAACAGCTACTACATTGAGAATGGTGAGATGAAGTATCCTGTCAAGGAAATAATGATATCTGGCAACCTCATGAGCCTCCTCAACAACATCAAGAGAATATCCAGCGAGAGGATTAATTTCGGCGATGCTGTCCTGCCGTGGATACAGGTGGAAAACGTGACAATATTCGGTAAGTAGATAATTACTACAGAAAGAAGAAGGAAAGTAACCATGAAAACAGCTTCACAGTACGTTTCATTTGCGCTATTGGTTATTCTGCTGATGCATGGCGATGCTGCCGCTCAGCCCCCCGGCCAGCCCTTCTCTTCCTACTGGTTCCCGAATGAACTCCTTTCGTGGACTCCCGCCGGAGATGCCGATTCACCTTATAACAAAGGTTCTATCGAACTTGCCACCAGATCCCTTGGTGATACCCAGGCTAATATTCACGCAAGGGCAGATGAGGGAAGAATTGCAGCCCTTTCAATAATGTACCCGTCCACCAGCGGTAATCCCTCGCAGGGAGCCGCGGTCTTCGACGTCTATGCATTCAACTACTGGCAGTATACCGACAGGCTTGTCCTTTGGGGTGGTTCTGCAGGAGAGGGTCTCATCCTTTCTCCAAGCGCAGACGTTATCGATGCCGGTCACAGGAACGGCGTCCCGGTTTACGGAACCGTTTTCTTTCCGCCGGTTGCGTTCGGAGGACAGATACAATGGGTGGAGGACTTCGTCCAGAACAGCGGCGGGGTCTTCCCCGTTGCGGATAAACTCATTGAAGTGGCCGAATACTACGGTTTTGACGGATGGTTTATTAACCAGGAGACCGCTGGAGGATCGGCCAGCCTCGCCCAGCAAATGCGCGACATGATGGAGTACATCCAGCTGAATTCCGATATAAATATCATGTGGTACGATGCCATGGTGGAATCAGGCTCCATCTCATGGCAGAACGCCCTGAATTCGAACAACGATATGTTCTTCGAGGATGGCGGGATCATCTCGAACGAGATGTTCCTGAATTTCTGGTGGTCGACTGCCGGGCTTTCATCTTCAGCGGCTTATGCCGCAGGCCTCGGTAGAAGCCCCTACGACCTGAATGCCGGAGTCGATGTGCAGGCTAACGGTTACTCAACAGGAGTAAACTGGGAAGGAGTCTTCCCGGAGGGCAGCTCCCATGTGACATCGCTCGGGTTCTACTGCCCCAACTGGTGCTACTCCAACTCCTCGGGCCATCAGGATTTCTATACAAAAGCAAACAGGTTCTGGATTGGGGCGAACAGAGACCCCTCCAACACCACGACAACACACCCATGGAAGGGCATGGCTCATTACGTTCCCGCGAATACTCCCATTACCGGAATACCGTTCGTTACGAATTTCAATACAGGTCAGGGGCACTTCTTCTCTGTTAACGGCTCAGAGATGGGAAACACCGACTGGAACAACAGAAGTCTTCAGGATATTCTCCCGACCTGGCGATGGATCGCTGATTGCAGCGGAACAGCCCTCTACCCGGAACTGGACTGGACTGACTCCTACTGGGGAGGTACGTGTCTCTCGGTCTCGGGGGACCTCTATCCGGGAACCCCGACCATTCTATACCTGAACAAGACGGACGTGACGCTTTCATCGGGAGATAATCTTATAGTCGCATACAGGACAGGCAGCACCGGTACTCCATCGAACCTGGAAGTGGGGCTGGCTTTCGAAAATCCGGAATCGTTTGACTATTTCGACATGGGCAGCAGTACAACTGAAGGCTGGAATACAGTAACAACTGACCTGTCTGCCTACTCCGGAAGACCGCTTTCTGTGATAGCACTCAGATTCGACGCTGCAGCAACGGTTGCAGGCTACGAAATGAAGGTAGGGCAACTTGGCATCATCAACGGAGCACAGGACACCCCTGCCCCGCCTACGAATCTCTATGTGGAGAGCTTTCAGCAGATCGATGATGATCACGGAACGATCAGGCTCAGATGGGACCATTCATCGGATTCCGCCTATATGTACAATGTCTACAGGATAAATGCCGACGATTCCCGCACATGGCTCTGGTCCACGCCCAATAACGCCTGTTTCGTACCCGAAATCATCCGAGAAGCACCAGAAACAAATACCACCATTGAGGTTGTGACGGTTGGAAATGAGTTTGGTGTATCCTCAGCGGATACCACCAGCATCAACTGGACCATAACAGGCATCGAAGAATCCTCCGGAGGAGTCAGTTTTGGCATATGTGACAACTACATGAACCCCATGGTTGCCAATACTTCAATCGGCTTTTCCATAATCAGTGAAGGGCCTGTAAGCCTGTCGCTTTACAGTATTGATGGAAGGCTTGCACGCAGGCTCATCAACGAACCCATGCCTGCGGGAAACCATGCAGCGGTGCTGGAAACTAATACACTGATTCCGGGAGTATACTTTCTGAAGCTGGAATCAGGAGGTTCCGTGGATACCGGAAAGTGCCTCGTTCTGTGAGATCACGTCGGCAGCAGATACGGTCGGATTGGTATACTGCGACTTGTCAGTGAGCTTCAGGAATCCGTATCTCACAGCCATCTGAGGGCACCAGTGAATGCATGCGAAGCACTCCGCGCAGTTATCGCCGAAGATCACTCTATCCTCGCTGACCGTTACGTTGTCCACCGGACAGACATCACTGCATAGACCGCAGTGTGTACAGGCTTCAGTGACCCGCTTGCGTTCAACCCCGATAACCTTTCGGAACATGAAGGCGCTCATTCTGCTGTTGAGCCCGAGCATCGCTGAATTACTGCCAGGCAGAGGGACAGATCGTCGCTCCGAAACCGCTGCA
>CAZUYF010000211.1:0-3699 GCA_964624675.1 uncultured bacterium | reverse complement strand
CCGTCTACCCGGATACCATCTTCATCAAGTTTAATATCCGCTGAGGTGTAGAACGCGTCTGAGATGACTCTGAGACTGTCAATCAGAAGGGATGCGTCTGCAGTCAATCCAGAGCCTGCAATACTGAATGTTCCGTCCACGGATACAGTGTCAGCCGATACTCCTTCCGCTCCAAATCCAAGAACTTCAATACTGCCGTCGAAACTCAATCCGAAAGGAATTCCGGAGATGATGTTCCTTGTTGAGTAACTCAGGGAACCATCAACGGACACCCTTTCGGCTGACATTCCCTGCATTTCAAGTTCTCTTACTCCCGCACTGCCCTGGATATTCATACCGAATCCTGTACCGTTTCCGCTCAATGAAAAGTTCGCGGAGGCTATATCGGGGCATTCACTTAAACAGTATTCTCTGAGAAATGTCAGATCTCCTATTTCACCGTCTGCCTGTACAGTCCACGATTCAGGAATCCATCCCGGTCCCAGATATCCGTTACCGGTGAATGAAGCACTCCCGCTGCTGCTGCCCACCGATCCATCCAGGCTGAAGGAATTGTCTTGTAGAACCGCGCCGATATGGAGTGTCGAGAGGTTAATGATTTCCGAAGATGATTCCGCGAGATCGACTGTCACTGAGCCGCTGAGACCGGAGTATCCTGTTCCTCTGCATTCAGCATAAACGGAACCGGTAATACCGGTAGATGAGAACTGTGACAGGTAATCCGAAATATCCGCATTTGTCATGTTCAGTCGTAATGCTGCATTCCATGCAAGAGATTCTATATTGAATTCTCCGTCGAAATTCAATTCGGCATCATCCGTTCCCAGTGACAGATTATGTACGCTGATATCCTGAAGATTGGCTGAGAGCGTATCCGCTTTAAAGGTTGCCTCGGTTCCAAACAGCACAGCTCTTCCCCTGGTCAGTTC
This sequence comes from uncultured bacterium, assembly GCA_964624675.1. GTDB lineage: Bacteria > Fermentibacterota > Fermentibacteria > Fermentibacterales > JCC-6 > Aegiribacteria. The sequence continues at coordinate 2,770 of CAZUYF010000211.1, read as the reverse complement.
AAGTTCTGCCTGAAGATCAGGCAGTTTTCCCTTCACGCTGCCTTCAAAAGAAACCGACAGATCAACTGGCAGATCGAAGGAAGAAGTACCGACCATTCCTGAAAGCTCGATATCCAGAGTTTCCTCCGAGCCGGAAAGTGTTCCGGATACGAACAGTGACCCGGGGGCGGCGATTCCAGTAAATTCATCTGTAGTGACATTGTTGTTATGCATACGCAGAGAACCATATCCGCTAATGCTGCCGAAACCGGGAAGATAGACTCCAGCGGAATCAACACTCAGCTCTACTCCGGAAATTCTTTCAATGGAAGTTTTGATGTGCATGGAATCGACAATGACGCCACCGGATTCAGTTATTATGCCGTAGCGTAGATACAGCATGTTGGTGCTTGCAGCGATGCCTGTGTCGATATTATTGAGGATGGTCAGGAGCGAAATAGGCTGATCATCCGGTAGAGCCGGTTCGGGAGCGAGCTCGATGCTCAGGCTGTCAACAAGTATCTGATCAACACGGCCGCTTATAAGGTAATAAAGAAGATTGCCGTCTATCTGAATGGAAGCTGCGGTAACCACCAGACCTTCGAGATCTGCGACGATAACCGTGTCTGCGGAGGTGCTCCAGAAGATATCGGTATGCAGCCCTCTGAAGGTGATGGTAACACTATCATCCGAAACGAAACTGCTGATCATCTCTCCTGGAACATCCCCGAGAAATCCGGTGGCAAGAAAAATGTAGAGAGAGAGCATCAGTAACAGAATTCCAAGCACAATCATCCTGAACCAGCGGGTAACCCCACGCCTTCCGCTCATGGGAGAACCTCCTGCGAACTCCATACTCTAGAAAGCATGACCTATCCCGATGTAAATCTTTCCTCTCTTGATTGAATTCCTCCACGTAGGTGCGAAACCGTAATCAAGTCTGATCGGACCGAAAAGTGTATGGTAACGGAGTCCGAATCCTGTTCCAAAGCCTGCCGTTTCGAAATCAACCTCTTCGAACGAGTTCCAGAGCCCACCTGCATCTGTGAAAAGAACTATTCCCAGGTTTCCGACTACCCTGACCCGGATCTCGAAATTCCCCAGAACCTCGAGCCGCCCCCCTATGGGATTGTCATCATCATCCTTCGGACCCAGTGAATTGAACGGATAACCTCTGATCGTTGTTCCACCTCCCAGGTAGAACCTGTCGTCCGGAGGTACAGTAGTATCATCACCGTAGGGAAACGAACCCCCGAGCCTCAGGCGGGATGCGAGTATAAAATCGTTACTCAGCGGAAAATAGAGCCTGCCTTCGGTGGAAATACTGTAGTAGTCATTGCCTCCGAGAAATCCTCCTGACAGTTTTCCCGAGCCCATCATCCAGTGTCCCCGCAGAGGATCAAGCAGGGGATTTCTTGTATCGTGAGTCAGGGTTGAAGTAATACTTGAGGTTGTACGCCAGTCAGTTGTGGTGAAACTGCTATCCGCCCATTCATTGTACTTCTCGTATTCAAGGCTGTAGCCGATCGTGAACTTGAGGTGATTTGTGATGTCCCTGGCAAATGTGGACGTTATTGAATAGCTTCTCTGCCTGATACCCGGTGTAAAATAGTAGAGGTAACCCAGCTTCAACTGCAATTTCCATCTTGTTGATAAGAACCAGGGTTCCTCGTAAATGATCTCAGGTACCAGCATACGTCCATCCCTTGAACCGAAGTATTCCATCATGTACATACCGATAGACAATCTCTGATTGTTCCCCATGATGTTGGGGTGAAGCCAGGTGACGCTTCCGAAAACAGCCGATGGTGACACGTAGCCTGTACCCAGATCTACTCTTCTGTATCTGCTTTCACTTACAGAAATATCAAGGTTCACTGTACTGCTGTCATTCTCACTCGGATTGTAGGAAAATCTTACATCCTGAAACAGGCCAAGTCCGTAGATATTGCTGATTGACTGCCTGAGGAGTTCCATATTCAGAGAATCGCCAGTCTGGATCAATATCTCTCTTGTAATAACCGTTCTACGAACCGTTTCAAGTCCGCTGATGGAAATGCTGCCGAGGAAAGCCTGTTCATTTTCAACAATATTGCATTCCACCGCCCTGTAACCGGTCACACTATCTACGGAGCTTATGCTGAGAAGATTAATGTCTATAGATGAATAGATATATCCTCTTTCATTGTACAGATCGAGTACGGAGTTTTTGAAGGAGAGAGTATCTGCGGGAGTTATGGGTTCACCTGGATCCCCGGGATACTGCATTGCCAGTGAATCAGCAGGGAAGACTATAGCGCCATTGAAAACGAGGCCGGAGAGAAGGCTTCTTGTTCCAGACTCGACCGAAATCCTCACAATATCAGTCTCGTCATCCCAGAGGGGCCACTGGACGGCTACAACAGCTTCAAGGTATCCGATATCGTTCAGGTTCGCAATAATACCGTCTCTTACCTGTACAGGAGTTATTCGGAGGAGGGATGCCCCTGTCTTAAGCCCTGTTCCGCTTAGAAGTTTATTCTCAGATACGGGGAAATCCCCGGAAACGTGTATGGAATCAACCAAAGGTTCAGTGAATTCTGCATGCACGGATGAAAACATGAACAGAAGCAGCAGAAATGGCGTTAGCGTCCTCAGTATGGAAAAATGATTTCTCGGTACGATGTTGCTTCCTTCCCGGACATGAAAACCGGCAGTTTTCGCATCAGATGCGGTCTCACGGAACATGTACTCGCAAATATACAGGTCAGCAAGTATAGTTCCACATATGAGTCAAGCATAATTCAAAATA
>CAZUYF010000210.1:0-3711 GCA_964624675.1 uncultured bacterium | reverse complement strand
CTATCTGTTGACCAGCTGGCAGTTCACAAGGCCGACCATGCTGAAGGATTCTCCCTCAACGGTTCCGCGTATCTGTGTTCCCTCGCGGTTGGCAAGCATTATGGAGTCTATTCCCGCTGGAATTTCTTCGGTCATCTCGCAGGCCACGTACTTCGAATAAGTATCATTCGGATCACTCAGGTCCACTCTTACAGTTACTCCGTAGGAAGTAGTTGATGTTGTGGTGGAATGATAATTACCTTGAACGATGATCTCTCTGCCTGACCAGACATTGAACATATCGAAAAACTCACTGATCAGTATTGGAGTATCTCCATCGTAGACGTAAGGGCTGGTAACTATCCCGGACTGCGCTGGGGCCGCATCTTCAATAATAACGCCATCAACAAGCTGGAGGTCACCGGTCCAGTAGTACTCCACGGTACCCGATACAGTGACAAGCTGATCACTTCTGACTGTAATTCCCGGGTAATCGGTAAAGGCAATTGTAGCAAGAGCTTCTCTGTCACCAGGCTCGGCCACAAGCTCAAGTTCGTCTTCGACTATCATGGTGTCGATGTAGGGAATACGGGGATAACCTTCAAGGGTAACTTTCTTTCCATCCCAGGCGAAATAGGCTTCGAAAAGTGCTACGACGTTGACAGGTGTATCAGCGGTGATAAGCTCCGGATCAAGCGTACCTTCGGGATAGAGGGGTGGTGGAGCAACCTCAACAGGTGTTTCCTCGATAGGAGTATCCTGACCTTCAGCAACTTCTGCGGAGCTATCCGTATCAGGCTGTGAAGCTGGATCTTCGCCGCCTCCACAGGCCAGGAGAAGAAGCCCTGTTATCAGAAGAATTACAGCAATCTTTTTCATGTTTCCTCCATTAGTGAATGAATTATCTGAACATGGCTAAACTACATGTTCCGGAAATATGAAGTCAACCGGACAGCGATAGTATCAGCTGCGAGGTTTCTTTCTCCGCATTATTATCATGAAGACGTTGCCTATATTGACCTTCGTGTATTGATTGAAACGGCGTACAAGCACATCCATGGATGTTGAGTCCGGCTCGTGAACCCATGAAAGGGGGATCTCAGCCGTAAACCGGGCAATTGCCGTGATAAGAAACAGCACTTGCTCCGGATAGATGTATCTGCCCAGCATTGTAAAACCATCGGGCATGAAAACTCCAGAAGCAAGCATAGTCAACATCATCGCGGTGCAGGACAGTGCGTTGAAAACTCCCGAGTACATCTGTCTGTACTTATCCGGAGCAATCGCAAGGACCATGTTCGCAGTAACTATTCCCACGCAAGACCACATGATACCTGACAGGAAAGCTTCGATGTAGATGAACCAGTAGCTGTCAGGTGACAGGAAGATCCAGATAAGGGGGTTCAGTGTTCCAAGCAGCAGGGCAAGTCTCATCGCCGGTTTGTTGCCGTGTCTGTCAATGAACCTTCCCCAGGGGCGAATGGCGACCTGAGCTCCCACGGTGGCGACGGTTCCATAAAGCAGTATCTGAACAACACCCATATGTAATCTCTGCATCATGAAGGGCTGCCAGAAGGGCGCGCCTATCCCGACTGCAAGCATCCACCAAATACCGAAAACTGCAAGATTACGGAAATTCCTGTCTCTGAATGGTGTAATGAGCATTGTCCTGAATGATTCCGATTCGATAATCTTGGGCTTTTCCGGCTGTTTCCTGAGAATCAGCAATCCTGCAAGGCCGATAACCCCGGCCGCAGAGAATACTCCCAGGAATGCCCATGGAAGTGCTGAAGGGTCATGATGAATTCTCAGAGCATCTCCGATCTGCTCTGCAAGCCACCCTCTATCACTTGAAAAGAGGTCAATTGCTGCACCGAAAACGAATGAGGCGAGCACCCCTGCTATCATCAGAATCTGATTACGCTGCGCGAAGAAACGGCCCCTCATTTTCCTCGGAACCATATCCGCTATCCAGCCCATCCACATGTTCGCGCTGACGGCCAGAAGGGCGGAGTAGAGCAGGTATGCACCCAGGACCATCGGAAGAGCAGTGCCCGCTGCAAAAAGCAGAGGTATTATCCCAAGAAGAGGTGCCATAGCTCTTCCGGCAGATGTAAGGGATAGTATTATAGGCTTCCTCTGTGTCCGCCTTTTTGTAATAGCCACACCAAGGGGTTGAAGAGCCTGCGCAAACTGACCAATGGCTGACAGAATTCCGAAATGGACAGGGGATGCTCCCAGCATTACCGCGAGTTTGGTTATGAATACCGAACCGGCTCCTGCCAGGCTTGTAAATACCTGTGAGAAAATACCTTCCTGGGTCGATATCCGGAAGGTATCACGCAGCTGAGATCTATTTCTGCTGTTTTTCATCGGCGGAACATAACTTCGGAAGGGGAATAAACCATAACTTAAACTTGTAGCAATGAGTGATTGACTTGATAGGTTATCACTGGCATCTTCTCGTTGGAATCTTATTCGGATATCGGGAAGGTCAGAAGGAGCAAGTATGTGGTATATAGTGGCAGCAGTTGTTTTGCTTGCGTCATCAGGTGTGTACGGTTACAGCAGATTGAGAAATGATGGCGCTGTGAAATCCCATCCTGTGAGCAGATTGTTCAACACGATTGAAATCAAATCTCTTACTATGGATCAGATAAACATCCTTCTGGCAAGGCTTGAGATTGAAGAACCTCCGGAACCTGTAAGGGGTGCTATGTGCTACGAAGCGATGGCATACCCGCTTGTAGCGGAGTATATCTGTCCTGTATGCGGCGAAAAGACCATATACAACGATTCCCAGACCGGTTTCATAGAATGGGAACTGCAGGCATGCAGGAGAATGGTGGAAACTCTGGATGAGTACACCGAGTTCGACATATCCCTTGATGAAACACTCTTCTGTGATTTCTGCTCCGATTCCACTGATGAGGATCCAACGCTTCTCCTCAGGGTAGCTTCTACCGATAGCACTGAAACGGTTAACAGTATATCCATTCACGATCTCAGAATTCTGGATTCGTTTCTTCAGGGGAACCTTTACTACACCACTTCCAATGATGGTCATGAGCCACTCCAGGGATCCGCTGACAGGATCAAAGAACTACTTGGTATTTCAGATAATTAATGAGAATCAGATCGAAGTCTTTTCTTCCGTCAACCGCTGTTCTTGAGCTGACCTACCGGTGCAATCACAACTGCCTTTTCTGTTCATGTCCCTGGTTTGCGGAGGGTAGAGGATTTGAAATACTTCCTGAACTTGATACGGTGCAGTGGAAATCCGTACTTGATGAGCTGAGCAGATGCGGTATCTCGAGCCTTGCCTTTACAGGAGGGGAGGCTTTATTAAGAGATGATTGTCTTGAATTGATAGAATACGCATCGTCCCTTACCACAATGAAAACAGAGACGGTGGACGGGGCACTCACAACCAGTGAGGTTCATCCGGAGATATACCTTCTCTCCAACGGTTATCCGGTGAACACTGAAATCCTTGAATTTCTGGCCCGGTTGAACATTCGACTGAGTCTCAGCCTTCCGGGGCTCTCAACGTATGAAGAACACACCGGATACGACCATGCCGATCTGGTATTGAAAATTTTCAGACAGGCTTCGGATATGGGGATTGCAGCTACCGTGAACAGCACTGTTACTGCCCTGAACATTCATGAACTGAGGGAAACGCTTTCAGCGGCTCTGCTTGCCGGAGCCGGTCAGCTCCTGATGAACAGG
>CAZUYF010000209.1:0-3741 GCA_964624675.1 uncultured bacterium | reverse complement strand
ACAGATCAGCTCTTATTTAGTTCCTCCATCACCTTTTCGGCAATCGAGAAGGGAACCGCCTTGTAATGCTCAAAGTGCATCGTGAATCCCGCCCTTCCCTGGGTCATATTTCGAAGATCTGTTGCATACCCGAACATCTCCGAAAGAGGAATGAGCGCTTTTACAATTTGCGCGTTCCCCTGAAGGTCCATTGATGTGATGTTTCCACGCTTCCCGTATATATTTCCAGTTACATTTCCCGCGTAATCTTCAGGTACTGTAACGGCAACGCTCATAACAGGTTCAAGCAGCTGCGGGTTTCCCCTCATGAAAGCTTTCCGGAAAGCTGTATCGGCACACTTTCTGAAAGCCATCTCCGAGGAATCCACTTCGTGAAAAGTGCCATCCTTCAATGTAACTCTGATATCAACCACAGGGAAATCAAGCATTACCCCGCGGGACATTGCATCCAAGATACCCTTTTCAACTGCGGGTATGTATTCGCGGGGAATATTACCGCCTTTTACCTGATTCCTGAACTCGAAACCATGACCGGCAGGCATCGGTTTCAGATTCATGATGACATGTGCGTATTGTCCCCTGCCGCCAGTCTGCTTGGAAAGCTTTTCATTGATGTCGACAGTAGAGGTAATGGTTTCCCTGTACGCTACCCGGGGAGGGGAGGTATTAACTTCAACACCGAACTCCCTTTTCAGCCGATCAAGGATTATCTCCAGATGGAGCTCGCCCATTCCAGAAATAATAGTTTCGGCAGTTTCCGGATCAGTGGAAACTATGAATGTGGGATCCTCCTCTGACAGCTTCAGCAGGGCATTTGAAAGCTTATCCCTTTCACCTTTCTTTTCGATCATGACCGCCACGCTGAGAACGGGTGCAGGAAATTCAATCGCTTCCAGAATTATCGGGCTTTCCTCACAGCAGAGTGTATCGCCTGTTGATGTGTTCGGCAGACCCGTGACGGCGCCTATCTCACCAGTGTAGAGGGCATCCACAGCTTCCCTCTTGTCAGCATGCATCCGGAGTATTCTTCCCGCTCTCTGCATTTTGTTTTCGGATGAATTGTAGACATATGAGCCGGATTGAAGCGTGCCGGAATAGACCCTCACATAAACCAGTTTCCCGACATGGCGGTCGGTAACGACTTTGAACGCAAGCGCGGCAAGTCTTCCATCATCCTTGGGAATACGCTCGATAGGAGTACCATCAAGGCACTTACCGCTGATGGGCGGAAGATCAAGAGGGCCTGGAAGGTAGGCAATAACTGCGTCAAGAAGCCTCTGAACTCCCATATTCCTGTATGCGCTGCTGCACAGAACAGGACAGATAGCGCGAGAATGGGTAGCTTTTCTTATGGCCTGGCTGAGCTCCTCTGGCGAGATAGTTTCCCCTTCGCAGAACTTGTCGAAAAGGACTTCATCCACTTCGCTTATCTTCTCGATGAGATGCTTTCTCCATTTATTCGTTTCGTCGAGCATATCATCGGGGACCGGTTCTTCATGCCATGACATTCCGCGGTCGGCTTTGTCGTAATAAACAGCGCAGTTGTCCACCAGGTCCACAATACCTCGAAAACTGTCTTCTGCGCCTATCGGTATTATCACCGGTACCGCATTGGCTCCAAGCTGTTTCTGAATTGATTCGACAACACCGTAGAAATCCGCTCCCAGCCTGTCCATTTTGTTTACCAGGGCAATCCTTGGTACCGAGTATTTCTCTGTCTGTCTCCAGACAGTTTCGGATTGGGGCTCAACACCGCCAACTGCGCAGAAGAGAGTAATCACGCCATCGAGAACCCTGAGGCTGCGTTCTACTTCCACTGTGAAATCAACGTGTCCGGGGGTATCAATCAGGTTTATCATGTGGTCCCGCCAGACGGTTGCCGTTGCGGCGCTTGTTATTGTTATTCCCCGCTCCTGCTCCTGAGCCATCCAGTCCATTACGGCTTGCCCGTCATGAACTTCACCCATTCTGTGCAATTTGCCGGTATAAAACAGTATCCTTTCCGATACGGTCGTTTTACCTGCATCAATGTGCGCCAATATTCCGATATTTCGAAGCTGGCTGAGTGAGTACTTCCTTGACAATTCTATACTTCCGTTCCATCTATCAATGATTATTCAAGAAAGAAGCCTGGCTGACCCAGGCTCCGCAGAACTGTAATATACTGAATAACAGAAATATTGCCTTACTCGGGGAGGGATATGTCGGAATTAAGTATAAGAATAGCCATCATGGATGACCTGGAGGATATCGCAGCTATCTCCCGTACAACGTGGGATGGAGATGATTACCTTGAGAAAAAAGCAAGGAGATGGATAAAGGATTGCAGTCTTTACGCCGGTGAGCTCGATGGAATGGTTGTGGGAACTTTCAGATTATCTCCAATGCCTGCAGGAGTGTTGTGGATGGAGGGGCTTCGCGTACATCTGAAATATCGGAACAGGGGATACGGAAGGCAGCTTGCGGATGCAGCCTTTGAGACGGGCAAGAAAATCATAGGAAGCGGCAGCACCACGTGCCTGGAATTCTCAACATACTTCAGGAACTATGAAAGCATACATATCTCGATTTCACAGGGCTTCAGAGTGGTAAACCGCTTTATCCTCATGAACAGGGAAGGTATTGATTCGAAAGCCGGAATAGAAAGCATTGTACCTTCGAACGAGGATTTCATGTCTCTTCCGGGACACATTCCCTGCGGCTGGAAGTATCCACGGCTCTGCCCGGAAGGCATAGAGTGGGCATTGCAGCGGTGTGACACCTGGAGGAAAGGGGATGTACTTCTGCTGAAAAAAAGGAGTTCCGATGAAGCTACACCTCTGCGTGGCGCGGAAGAAGACCCCGACAGTTTCCTCGATGGAGCGGAGGCAGCGATCCTCAGTGCAGGGGGTTCGAATTCATGCATTGTTCTCCACGAATCATCCCGGAAAATTATTGAAAGAGCCTTTGAGAGGGGTTACAAAACCTGGGAACCTGCAGATGAATACAATGTATTAGTATTCAGATATCACATATAAATGCTCGTACCAATTTAAACACAGCCTTATCCCTTTGTGCGGTCTTCAGTCTTTGATATATTCTGCGTTAACAAATGCCGGGATGGTGGAATTGGCAGACACAACGGACTTAAAATCCGTTGCTCTTTTTGGGCGTGAGGGTTCAAGTCCCTCTCCCGGCACCATTTTTCTGAGAGGATGACCTTGTCTCAGATTCGTGTTCTTCCCGATACTGTTATCAACATGATCTCAGCTGGTGAGGTGGTGGAGAGGCCGGCATCTGTAGTGAAGGAGCTTATTGAGAATGCTCTTGATGCGGAAGCTACAGAGATCACCGTAGAACTTGAACAGGGGGGAAGAAAGTCCATAATATTTGTGACCTCCAAGCCAACCTCCATTCGAGTAAATACCAGCCCATGGTCGAGCGAAGTATGCAGAATAATGAAAGGCTCTCCAGGCCCCTCCAGATAAACCACCCATAAAGAATTTTTTAGGGTTGTGAGGGACGGTCGCTTCGATCGCCGGAAGAAGATGTTCGAATCGCTTGCGCATATCAGCGACGAGCTCCTCGCTTTTTGTATTATAAAAACTATCGACTGTGACGAGAATCATGCCCACCGATTCTGCTGCTTCAAAATGGCGTTTGAGACATCCTTGCCCCTTACCCCCGGGCTGGAATAATAACATTAGAGGAAGCTTACCTCCTTCCTTATAAACGGAAGGATAGTAAACGTAAAAATCCGTG
>CAZUYF010000208.1:0-3785 GCA_964624675.1 uncultured bacterium | reverse complement strand
GCGATGCGGACACTTCTGATTGTAATGGTGCTTGGGATTGCTGTTATGGGCTGTGGCGGCGGCAGCAATGATGGAGCTGACATAAATACCGATGATGGTATGGGTGATGATGTTGCCGAGGAGCATGCAATCGTAGGTATATGGGAGGTTACCGGAGTCCTTAGCGGTGAGGATATCGGCAATACTGGTACTATTTATGAATTCAGAGCAGATGGTTCCATGCAGTCCAGAAGGGGAGCATTGAAGATCGACGGCACGTATATCATTGTGAATGACACTCTCAGGCAGGTCATTGGCGGTATCGATATGGATGCTCTGTACACACTGGACGGTAATGAACTGACTTACAACGTCGTTAATGGTCCGCAGACGTTCATTATGGAGAGACAGTAGGATTCAACCACCGGATGAAGATTGGTATCATCGCATGGGGCAGTGAAGGGGATATAAGACCCTTCATTGCCCTTGCAACCGGGCTTTCGAAACGGGGCCACCAGGTGGATATGGTTGCCTCATCCATAGATTACAGGGATTTCTCCGTGATGCTCAAAGGATCGGGTGTGAAATTCTCAGAGACCACACCGATTCCCGTCAACCGGGATGTGCTTGAGAAGATGAGCCGCATGGCTATTCAGGACCGTAATCCCATAAACCATTTCAAATTTCTGCTGGATAATCTGTTCGATCCCCTTGAGGATGAGCTTTTAGAAGAAAGCATAAGGCTCTGCCTGGAGTGCGACGTAGTGGTGAAACATCTGCTGGTGCACCCGCTTGCAGTGGCGGCGGAAAGCACTTGCACTCCGCTGGTGGATGTTACTCCAACTGCAGCAGCGCTTCCATCACCGGATATACAGTTAGTCGGAATGCCCTGGACCGGAAGGTTCCTGAACTCACTGATGTGGAAGGCGGCCTCGAAGGTAATGTCGCGAATGCTGCGGGAGCGGGTGAATTCGCTGAGAGTCCGCGTAGGGCTGGCACCTCTTCGAGATGTGCACCGATGGCTTCTGGATATGAGCGATCTTACCCTTATCGGCTGCAGCAGGGCTCTGCTTCCAGAAAAGGTCGAGTGGAAGGGGAACGTACATGTCTGCGGCAGTCTTGATATAGAAAGTGGAAGCAGGGAACTTTCCGCAGAGCTTTCGGAATTCCTGGCCGCAGGACCACCTCCAGTATACGTAAGTTTCGGAAGCATGCTGTACTTCGAGCCGGAAGTGGATTGGCTGATGGAAACGGCTGCGGGAGCAGTTCTTGATGCCGGGCAGCGCTGCATACTCCAGTGTGACAGAGATGACCTCAGCTGGACGCCCCGCGATCGGAATATCCTTCTTGTCGAGAAAACACCTCATCGCGAAGTGTTTCCTCATTGCCGGGCTGTTGTGCATCATGGCGGGGCGGGAACCACACATGCTGTTGTCGCAAGTGGTATGCCTTCCGTTGTGGTGATGTACGGTGTGGATCAGCTCTTCTGGGGTCCCCAGCTTTATAAACTGGGTGCTGCTCCAAAACCCCTGCTCAGAAGAAAACTGAAACGGAGCAAGTTATCCGCGGCAATCTCTGAAGCCTGCGGGTCCTCATGCATGAGAACCCGTGCTGTGGAACTCGCATCGATCATGAAGACCGAAGACGGTGTCCTTTTGGCCGCAGAACTGATCGAGAATGTCTGAAACATCAGCCCCGGAACCGGGATCAGGAGGCGACGCTGTTGCTTGATATCTATGTTGATGCTGATGCATGCCCTGTCAAACAGGAGATATACCGCGTCGCAAAACGATACGGTCTAAAGGTCATTCTTGTTTCGAACTCATGGATGCGTACTCCGGAATCAAGCTGGCTGGAACTTATCGTTGTGGACAAAGGACCGGATGTGGTTGATGACTGGATCGTTGAGCACGCAGGCACCGATGACATTGTTATTTCAGGTGATATACCCCTCGCCTCGAGGTGTCTGAAGAATGGAGCAATGGTGCTGGGGAATACCGGGCTTCCTTTCGATGAGGACAACATCGGGGATGTTCTGTCTATTCGGGATCTCCTGCATGATCTGCGGGATCAGGGGATGATAACCGGAGGACCTAAACCATTCGCGAAAAAGGACCGCTCAAGATTCCTGCAGGCATTGGATGAGATGATTGTTAGAACCCGCCGGAAAAATGGCATAAGATCATAAAGGTGTATCCTGACCAATTTGTTTCAGTTCTGGGTACATCTTATGGGTACATTCCGGGCAGAGACCGTGAGAAAACACTGTATCGGAATGCTCGGTGATGTAGGCTTCTATCTGCTCCCAATAACCGTCATCGTTCCTGATTTTCTTGCATCCTGCACATATGGGCAGCAGCTCTTTCAGAGTGCGTATCTTGTCCAGGGCTTCCTTGAGTTGCCTGTTGGCATTTTCGAGCTCGACCCTCTGCTCTTCAAGTACCCTGCGTTGTTCCTCGCTACGGCGGAACTCATCCTGCATCTTGAGCCTGACAATGTCGTGCTTCATCTCATGGGTCATAATGGCTTTTTCTATTATTGAGCCTTTTCTGTAAATGCCCAGAGCGTCTGCAAACCTGCCAGCTTCCTCGTAATAACCGGCCAGCACTTTGCAGGCATTCGATTTTTCCTGTCCCTGCTCTCCGGTGTCTTCAAGTATCTCGATGACTTTGAGCAGGTTTTCTTCCACTTTCCCGTTTCTTCCGACTCTTACATTATGAGCCGCTAACCTTCCCTTTGCTATCCAGAGGACTTCGGTAATCTCTGTGCATTCGGCTTCCTCGACTGCTCTTTCCAGAAGCTCTCCAGTTGCCCCGGTCTCCCCCTTGAGTTCCAGGAGTTCCGCGAGGCTGCACCAGGAACTGACCATGTGTCGGTGACTGCCCACTTCCTGCCAGACGGAAATGGCTTGCCTGAAGTATTTCTCCGCTTCGTCAAGATTGCACCGGTTCTGCTCCAGACGCCCGAGGCTCCCCAGGCAGAATCCGATGCCCATTTTACGGTCAAGCCTTGTGTTAAGCGACAGCCCTTCCTTCAGATAATCCTCCGCGGTATCGTAATCCCTCTGTTCCAGAAGCATCTCGGCCAGGTTGCTAAGAGCAATTGCGTACATGAGGTCATATTCCACTGAAGCCGCAAGTTCACCGGAGCGGCTGAAGGTTCTGTAAGCCTTCTCGTTGAGTCCCAATAATCTGTAGGTCTGTGCCATTCCATTTTTGATCAGGGCGAGGCCTCGGATGTTGTTCAGCTGGCTGTAAATCACTTCTGCCTTGCTGTAGCATTCCATTGCATCCACAAGATTGAAGTTTCTTCTGTTGCAGTTACCAAGGTTGTTGAGGGCCATTGCGCAAAGTTCCCTGTTCTCAGGATCCGAAAGAACTTCTACAGCCCTCTGTGCCAGTTCCAGAGACTTGGCGGCACCTTCGGTGTTCGCCTTTGCCCTGGAAAGGTATACCAGCCCTTTCCCATGAAGGTCCGGTGCTTTCCCGTCTCGAACCTCCTCTATCACTTTCTCTGCCAATCCTAAAGCTTCTTCGGGACAGGAGTCCATCTTGTTGCGGCATTCGGAGAGCATTCGCTCCAGAGAATCCCTGTCCAGTCCGGATATATCCTTTGATTCATCAGTCACTTGATTTAATCCAATCATATAGTGTCGAAAATCCGCTGATCCCGATAATTATATATAGGAACCTTCAGCAGTTCTGCCCATTGCCGGTATTTACTCCCAGCTCTCTGGATCCTCAGGAATCCAGACCCCATCGCTGGAAAGTTCAAGCCGTCCCGGCAGTATCTTCGGTGAATGGGAT
>CAZUYF010000207.1:0-3835 GCA_964624675.1 uncultured bacterium | reverse complement strand
TGAATCGCCTGCTCGACGAAGAGGTCGGCGTCGACGACGGAAGCTTCCTCCCGATGGGCACCCAGCAGCCATGGGAAGTAGAACACCACGAATAGGATCGCAGCATCCCTGAAGCGATCACGGAAGAGACGCTTAACCGTCATGTAGATGAGGCAGAGAGAGAGGGTGTTGAGAAGCAGCTGTATTAGCTGCACGATGAGGAATTTAGAACCGAGCAGCCAGTAGAACATGATTAGGAACACGGGGTACCCCGGCTGTCTCATGTTAGTTGGTGATTCCCCCGGGAAGGCATCGAATCCGTTGAGTGCAGGGGGGGCTGAATATTCCCCATCCTGCAGAATGGCCTGGCTGATGGACAGATATTCGAAACTGTCGAAACTGGTTGGCTTGAGGACGAAGATTCCCACTAACTGGATGATGATGGCTAGAGTGACGGCTGTTGCTAGCGATCGGTGCCGGTTCATCGCAAATCGTTCCATAATCGAAATCCTCCTGCTGGATCATACTGCATCTCTGCTTCATGATGCCGTAACACTCACATCATTCACGGACTACGATTATATATTGAAGACGCTTGAGAGCAATAGGAGAATTGATTTTCCGCTTCATTCAGTTGCACGTTCAGAAGAAGTTAAACTCATCTCAGATCGTGTTATAAGTGAATAAGCTGCTAAAATCAGTTTAGGTGTCAGGAGTGTTCGATTCAAGCCATTTTCTTCGCTGGATCTCCGCAGCTATAACAGCCGCGGTGCTCGATACGTTTATGCATTTCCGTGCTCCGGATTGCGGATAATAGACACTGAGATCAGCCATTTCGGCTATTTCAGGATTCAGCCCGTCTGCTTCATTACCAAGCATGAAGGCGCTTGAGAGGTCGAAACGAGCTTCCCAGAGTGGAACGGCACCCTCTGAATTCTCTACAGCTACCAGCATCCGACCGCTGTCTTTTGCCCATATTGCGGCGTCTGCAGCTTTATTGAAATACCTCCAGGGAACAACTGCGTAGGTTCCCCTTGATGTATGGCTGAGCTTGCGGTTGCCCGGTCTGCAGCAAATGCCGGTCAGGAATACCGCAGCCGGGTACAGTGCTTCCGCCGTTCTGAAAACGGATCCTACATTGAATGCACTTCGAAGGTTATCCAGCAGAAATATCGGCATACCACTTGAACTGCAGAGGGATTCCGAGTAAACTGAAGGTACAATGGTTTTAAGCAAAACACTCTTCCTTTTCACGGTTCTTTTTCTGGCAGGATATTATACACCCTTCCAGTGCTTCTCTCAAATATGGATATCCGCGCTTCCCGCCGGGATAATTCTAATCGCTGCCGGCCTTCGAAAAGCCGGTATTATCGTTATCTGTTCGGCATCGATTCTTGCAGGAACATACTTTCACTATCAGAACGGCGCACCGGTCACTGATTCCTCAACGACATCAGGTGTATGGCGATGCCGCGTTGAAACAAGCACAACAACTGGTGCAGTTCTATCTAACAATCTCTGGAATACAGTCTGGGCATCCGGCAGACAGCTTGCGAATTCTATCAGCAGGGGGGATTCAGTCATAATAATCGGTTCTGTGAACGAAGGATTCATGGATAGCTATACGTTCTACCCCATTCACTCACACTTGCTGCAGGATCGTCTGCGGAAAGCCGTCACCACCAGTCTGTCAGGAAGAATCGCATCCCGCGAAACAAGTTCACTCGTATCAGCACTTCTGGTAGGAGAAAGGGGAAATCTGCCTCAGCGCATACGCGGCATCTTCAGGGATACCGGCACATCACACCTGCTGGCTCTCTCAGGCCTGCATGTTGGCATTCTCTCAGGTATAATGCTTGTCATATTTCGAAAACTATTCGGAAAAGGCTGGCTATCCATACTTGCAGTTATCCTGACAATTTTCATTTACGTATTCGTATCCGGAGCGAGAGCCTCTACGGTAAGAGCAGGCCTAATGCTTCTGCTTGTAATTGTCGTATGGCAATCATCAGGAAGAAGGCCTGAACTACTCTTCGTATGGTCTGTTGCGGTAATCATACTCACTGCTGCCTCAAGGGGTCATGTCCTCAATGACACGGGGGCACAGATGTCATTCGGAGCGGTCCTGAGCCTGATTATTCTTGGAAGGGACTTCCGCTGCAGGGCAGGTCGGATACTGTCAATCGCATACGCAGGTGTGGTAGTAACTACTGTTCTGGCTCCACTGGTTTCGCTCCGATACGGCGGACTCAGCCCTGTAGCTCCAGTTGCTACGGTTATCTCGTTCCCTTTCATGCTTACAACCATGACTACGGGGTTCTTGACACTTCTGGGACCCTTTGCATCCGCAGCATCACTGCTTTCCGAATGGAGCGTATTCATCTGGCTGGCTGTCCTGAGGATTCTGGAATCGGGTATGATCATTTTCCAGAAATGGATGTATTGGCTGTGGCCTCTCTGCCTTATTGCTCTATGGCTGTTTTCCAGAAGGAGGGGATTCAGACGCAGGTTCAGATAGTACGTGTCAGTTCAGGAGAGTAACCTTTTTTGAAAGGAAGATATCACCCGAGATAAGTGTCACGAAGTAGATTCCCGATGGTAGATCGTTTCTGGGCAGGGTCAATACTTTTATACCAGGAAATCCGATCCCACTCCATATCGTTTTAACTATTCTGCCGGCAAGGTCGTACAGAACGAGTTCACTCATCTCTCCATCAGTAGCATTGAACCTTACCCATGCAGCCCCACCGGTGGCTCTAACCTCCATAAAGGTGCTGTTTTCTGGTTCGGAAGCAGTGATTGCCGGTCGTAACTCCAGGAGTGAAACGGTGATAGAGGGCATACCGGAGAAGTCCAGAGTCAGTGTCTGACTCCAATCGGCCAGTGTGAGTATATCGAGTGCTGGTATTGTATTGGGAATTGCTCGCTGTACCGGGCTGAAGCCATCCACGACACTGAATGTATAATCCCCGGAGAACCTTTGAGGGAAGCAAATCCCTCTGCCTTCATCGAGAACACTTCCTGACTCGTTCGAGACCAGCATGAGCATTGTACCGTTCTGCTGGTTCTCCAGTGCAATGAAGTTGAGGGTAGTGTCTGATGGAACAGCGAGCACTCCAGAAACAGGGTCAATCGTGCAGTTAACGGCCTCTGTCAGCGGCAGCGCCCTGAAATTCGTATCGATCATCGCTGAGAGAAAGTCAGGTCCTCCGCCGGGGCCATTCCCGGTGAGTGAGGCTACGGCCTGGTGAATCCTGCCGGTAAGATCGATGTTACCCACATCTCGGCTTGGACCCCAGTTCTGCATGATGTTCGGGTATCTTAGAATCCCTTCATCGGTCATGTTTCCGCTCATAAGGGCAAGATCCATTGCATAGAACACAATGCCCCTGCAGCCTTTAATAACCGGCAGGGTGACCATCCAGAGCATGGTGTCCTGCGATGCACAGTAGCTGGGCAAACCAAAGGCATGCCTTCCGTAAGCCTGGATGTTGGAAAAGGCGCAGTTGTTGCGGAGAGTTGAGAATACACCGTTCTCCATAGCTACTTCGAAGCACTCGGTGAACCAGTTAAGTTTGTAGTCATCCCACACGCTCCAGTAGATCTCGGCAGCAGGCAAAACAAGACCCTCAGGACGGATGACCATCCCTGCTCGGATATTTTTTCTGGTGTGCATCACCCTTGCGCCAGGAAGGATGAGAGGACCTGTGCTCGAATCAAGTGATTCCAGCTCAATAAGACTATCTGATTCCCCACTCGTAATTGTGCCATCCGAACGAAGGAGAGTGCCATCGATAGTACATAGAAGAACATCGCCGTAGCTTTTGTCCGGTCTGTATGAGGAAGCAGAGATGAT
>CAZUYF010000206.1:0-3881 GCA_964624675.1 uncultured bacterium | reverse complement strand
TTGTCTCAGAGAGTACTCTGGTCAGCGGAAGTTATGACTTTGCATGGGATGCTTCGGTGCCTGCGGGTGTTTATGCTGTTCGTCTTGATGCCGGTTCGAAAACAGTTACGAGGTTGATGACCGTTTGTGAGTGATGAGATAACGTCTAGATCCGCTGAGACTATTGTTTCGATGTATCCGGCAATCAGGTTCGAACTGATAATTCTGTATTCCTCGTAAGTGTTTTGTTTGACATGAGCCTTCTGGTAAGTATAATTATACAGGAATAACTGTTATTCCAGGAAGGTACAGCTCTGTGAACGTTTTTAACACTGAATCCCTCCGTCCAGCCGGTTACCGTAACCTGATTAATCGTTTTGATCTTGACACGGTTCCCAACTGGCACATATCCTTTGTGGCTACGAGCGGGATCCATCGGACTGAATCGGATGACACAGGAGTAACGGACATCTATTCACCCTCTTACTGGCCCGGAGAGTCTGTCGGAGACCATCTTGAGTTCGCACTTAAGTATGACGGAGTGAACCTGGGAATTCTGTTTGACATCTTCTCTGCCGCTTCCACTGACGAAATACTCTCTTACATTGAATCAAAACCGCTTGGCAAGTATTCCCGGCGAATATGGTTTCTGTACGAGTTCCTGACAGACAAAGCGCTTCCCTTTAGTGATCTGACAAGGGGTAATTATGTCGATCTGCTTGAATCCGATAAGTACTACACCCTGTCCACGGCCCCAAGGGTACGCCGCCAGAGAATCAATAACAACCTGCCTGGTAACCGATTATTCTGCCCACTGATTCGACGAACAGATGTGCTCAAGAGATTTGAAGGGGCCAATCTGGCTTCTCGAGGAAAAGCGATCGTGGCCGAGTACTCATCGGAGATGCTAAGACGTGCGATGAGCTACCTCTATACCAGGGAGACGAAGTCTTCTTTCGAGATCGAGCATATAAAGCCCACATCCACCAGATCCGAGCGGTTTATAGCACTGCTTCAACTGGCTGAAAAGAAAGATTTCTGCAATAAAGAGCTCTTGATCGAACTGCAGAACATGATAGTAGACCCAAGATTCCGTGACGACGACTACCGCGACAACCAGACATATGTGGGTGAGTATGTGTCCTGGCAAAAGGAGATGGTTCATTATATATGTCCGAAGCCTGAAGCTGTGCCGGATCTGATGGCCGGGCTTATAAATACCAATTGTGCGATGGAAAATGCAGGGATCTCTCCTGTGATTCGGGCAGCGGTAATTTCCTACGGCTTCGTTTTCATTCACCCCTTTGAGGATGGAAATGGCCGTATACATCGCTTCCTGATACATAACATTCTAGCAAGGGGGGGATTCAGCCCTCAGGGGGTCATTCTTCCTGTATCAGCCGCCATGTTGAATAACTCTGTAGAATACGATGCCTCTCTGGAGGCGTTCTCGAAACCCCTGATGTCCCTTTTTGATTACACGCTTGATGACACGGGACGAATGACTGCAAAGAATAATTCTTACAGATACTACTCATACATAGACATGACACCGCAAGCAGAAGCACTGTTTCGTTTTGTCGAACGCACCGTAAGCACCGAACTGATCAAGGAATTAAGCTTCCTTGAAAATTACTATCGAACCAGGCGGCAGATACAGGATATCGTGGATCTTCCCGATCGGAAAATCGACATCTTCATTCAATGCTGCCTGCAGAACAATGGTCACCTTTCGGAACGCAAACGTTCATCGTACTTTGATATGCTTACGGAGGATGAGATCAGGCGGATGGAGGGTGCTGTACGGGTCATTAGCGTATCTACGCGAGATGACTAACACATGATCTGTAGCCCTTCAGCTACTATAGGCTGAATACTGACAACTTATTGATAAGTATATTTTAAGGTACTGTGCTGAATGTAAGCATATTTTATTCTCCATAACGATATTTTCAGGATTTTCCGCTTCTGTAAAAACAGAAGTATCCCTGCTGCACAGGAGGAACCAGAGCCTGCCCCAGTGAAGACTGCGGAGGTCCTTCGGGGATAAGTATTCTATAGCAGCGATAATGCAACCGTATTGAGCTATGCTGACCATTCAATCTTTACCTGTGGGAAGTACTGTTGAATATTTAAGAGTCAATATATATGGCATTGCACTAAACTATTGAGGTTTGAAATGAGCAAGGCGCTACTTTTTCTGTTTCTGCTGGCCGTCTGCGGCTTCACTGATACTTACCAGAACTGTGATGGATGGATATTCTCGGAAACTGCTTTGCTGTCAGAGCCCGGTTTGAAAGCTGATACTCTGGCTGTTTTTTATCCGGGAATCCCCGTGGCGTTGTTCGGTCGATTCTCACTGAACAGCCAAACCCTGGACTGGTCCGAAGTTTCTGCCATCTCCAAGCCTGGAACTGTGGGCTTCGTGCGTACCATTGATCTTGCACTGGCTTCTCATTTCGATTCCTCAAGCCAGGACGTTCTGATGTATGGTTTTTCCGATTCCGGAGAACTGGCGGATACCAGTATTACAATAAGGCTTGTAAGTGGCAATATGATTGTGAATTCAATCACCTTCTCTTTCTCTATGATAGATGCACAGGAGAAATGGGATTACAGTAATCACGGTTATTTTACTCGGATAGATGAATCCGGTTTTGAAAAGGTATCAGCAGCTTACATTCTGCATTTCCCGGAGATAGAGTCCGAATACTGCCGCAACGAAGCAATTGTGCTTCTCAGGGAGGACAGCACAATAGTTAGCGGGCCATGCCTTTCATCAGGTTGTATCGATGACTTCTGGTGTACTAACTCCTACTTCGTCACACCGAAGGAAACCTCTGTAGATAACATTGTCAGCACAGTAGTGATTGCAAGTCAGGCCGCTATAGAAGCCGACGACCCTCTCGTGAGAGATTTTATTGTGTACCGGTCTCTGTGGAATGGAAATCAATTCGAGGAAGAGGATATGCTCACTATACCGCTGCCTGAAGATACTTCATCTTATCTGACACAAGCCGATCTGGAGCCATTTAACTGTCAGCCCGGATTCAGAGTTCGCGGTTACCAGATATTTGAGTATCCGGAACTGCTGCTCCCCCCCGATGCCGAAGAATTGGAACTTATTCCCGTATCGTTTTCTTCCGAACCGAGCGACTTCACAAGTATAATTATCGCATTCTCCTACCCCGAAGGATGGCTACCCCTGGATACATTGTTATCACCGGGCACCATTAACTTTGCCAAGCTTTACGGAAAATGGATGGAGGAAACCGAAACACTGATATTGTATCCGTACGGAGCAATGAGTTCATCTTATCCAATTAGTACGTGGAGCAGAGACAATGAATGGAAGTTCAACCTGATAAGCGATGAGATTCGCGATGCCGCGGCTGTAGCCTATCCTGCAATGGACAGCCTCCTGGCTGAAGGAAATATACAGGAAGCATACAATCGGTTGAATTACATACTTATGGCAAAAATGGGCCAGAGACCTTATGCCGAGATGGCTGTACAGTTCTTTTACGGCGCTGTAACCGCTTGTTTCCAGAGCAGTGATATGGAACCGCTGGAGCAGGCAAACAGAGCTTGCGGGCTTATGGGAATGTCTAACTGGTTTATTGATATTCCCTCCATGGGCGAGGATGCCTTTCTTGAAAGTCAGTTCGCCGCATATATCAATACCGGAAATCTGGGGGAGGGTCTTGACTACCTGCAAAGCATGGCAGAAGCCCGAGGTGACAGCTTGTATGCAGCACAGCTTGAGGAAGCCTTGAATTTGTTTTCGAATCCCTGACTATGTGGACTAACCTTCCATTCATATGACGATCA
The DNA here is from genome assembly GCA_964624675.1 of uncultured bacterium. GTDB lineage: Bacteria > Fermentibacterota > Fermentibacteria > Fermentibacterales > JCC-6 > Aegiribacteria. The sequence continues at coordinate 71 of CAZUYF010000206.1, read as the reverse complement.
TGCTGAATACGGCCGAAGGGCAGGCCCTGGAGAAATCACTGATCGAATAGATAAAAAGCTCCGGAGTGAAG
>CAZUYF010000205.1:0-3882 GCA_964624675.1 uncultured bacterium | reverse complement strand
ACAGCGATGAGTTATGTCTGCAGGATTTCGAGACAGCTCTGGAGCTGGATCCGGAATATGGAAGGACCTACATCGGCATGGCCTGGCTGGCCATGGATTCAGGTGATGAAGATGAGGCACTGGAGCTGGTAGAGACCGGGCTGGAACTTGACCCTGGATGGGAGCTTTCGTACACCACTCTGGGATTGATCTATGCAACTCTCGATAAAGCAGATGAAGCTATGGTGGAATACGAAAATGCCCTGGAATTGAATCCGGAGTGCTATTCCGCATACCTGTACAAAGCCGAGGTCTACCATCTTCTGCTGGACAACGCAGAGGCTGCTCTGGAGAACTACAATAAAGCCATAGAACTGAGGCCGCAGCGTTCAACTGCCTATTCATATAGAGGGCTTCTCTACTTTGAGAAGTTCGATGATCCGGAACTTTCCATGGCAGATTTTGACAGGGCATTGGAGCTGGATCCGGATGATTATCTTCCCTGGCTGCTTCGAGGTATTGTGCTTTATTACAACGATGATTTCCAGGAAGCAATGGAAAATCTGAACAGGAGCATAGAGCTCGACCCCGATCAAACCTTTCCCTACTTCAACAGGGGACTCATGTATGCGGAAAACTCTCAGCTGGAACAGGCCCTGACCGATTTCGACAAAGCCATCGAGCTCGATCCTGATTACACAGATGCCCACTATGGCAGGGCTATAGTGTACCAGGACAATCTTGGTGAGATTGAGCTTGCTTTCGAGGGTTATACAAAGGTTATCGAACTGGAGCCCGACAGGTACGGCGCATACTACAGAAGAGGAATTATCTACCTGGAATACTTCAGTGAATTAGAGCTGGCTCGGGCTGACTTCGATAAAGCAATCGAGTTCTTCCCTGAAAATACCGAACTACTGATAGACAGAGGCAGGACTCTGATGGCGCTGGGAGAATACGAAGCGGCTTTGGAGGATCTGAATACAGCAATTGAATTAGATGAATCCAATCTAAGATCCTACGTGAACAGATGCCTTGTCTATACAGGCCTTGAGGAGTACGATCTAGCTATCGCTGACGCATCAACAGCTATCGGACATAGCCCGGATTACGCCGATGCATATGCATCCAGAGGAACCGCGTACTACAGTTCAGGTAATCTTACGGAGGCTCTTGCAGACTACACAAAGGCTATAGAGCTTGATCCCGTATTTGTAAAAGCTTACAACGATAGAGGTTTTATTTACCAGGAGATCGGTAACTCAGAAGCTGCTATCAGTGATTTCAGTACTCTCATCGAGTTGAATCCCAATTCTGCTCAAGCATACTACAATCGTGCACTGGTCTTGAACGATTCAGGTGAGTATCAGATTGCTATCGATGACTTTACGGCTGCAATCCAGATCATGCCGAATTTCTCAGGTGCATATTATTTCAGGGCTGATTCCTATGCCAGTATGGGAAATGCGACTGAGGCTCTGGATGACTATTGCAAAGTACTGGAACTTGAACCGGGAACCGCCTGGTGGGCCTACACGGATAGAGGACTCCTCTATCTGGACCTTTCCGATCTCAGCAGCGCTCTCAGTGACTTCAACAGATCCATCGAGATAAATCCTGATGATGACCTGGCCTATGCGGGTCGCGGAAGGACCAACTGGATGCTGAACAATTCAACCCCTGCGCTGAATGACATGAACACCGCGATCGAGATCGACCCGGGCAATTCCGAGCACTACTACTACAGGGGCCTGATGAATAAACTGCTGGGCAACTATGAAACCGCTCTTGAGGACTACGATGCTGCAATCCTGCTTAACTCCAGCTTTACCGATGCCTACTGCGAAAGGGGACAGATTCAGCAATACGTGATCGGTGATTACGATGCAGCCCTTGCGGACTACAATAAAGCGATCCTTTACAGTCCGGGTTATCCCGTTGGCTACAGTTACCGCGGATCTCTCTACCACCAGGCTGGAGAGAACCAGCTGGCACTGAATGATTTCAGCACCAGCATTGAGTTCGCGCCCGATAATCATCTTATCTACGAGGACCGCAGTTTCGTCTATGGCGATGTACAGGAATACGAAAACGCCCTTGCAGATCTGAGCATGACAATCCAGCTGGCACCGGACTACATCGACGGTTACATCAACAGAGCCTGGGTCTACCTTCAGATGCTGGACCTTGAACCCTCAGTCCAGGATTACACCAGCGCTATAGAGCTGAGGGACGCCGACCCGGTGCTTTACTTCTACCGTGCGAATGTCTATGCAATGATGGAAGATTACGATGCGGCATTAGCCGATTACGACCGGTCCATACACCTGAAAGGTGACGACGGTCAGGTCTATTACTACAGAGCGATGGCCAGGGAATATGCAGGGGATCATGCAGGAGCCCAGCAGGATTACGAGGCTGCCGAGAATTACGGTTACTCGCAGTAAGATCTGTGTGCAGCTGATCGTATCCTTAGCACTTTGGAGGGACTAAACTTGACTAACGGTAAAGCACAATCAGATGCAAAGACCCCGGTACTGAATCAGCCTCCGGTGCTGTTCGACAGAACGCAGAAACTGATAAAAAAGATCGACAATATGCTTGATGGAGACCTGATAACGTATTGGAACAATCCTCATGGCAGTGTCTGTGGTAATGATGTTATGGGCTTCTATCAGATGCTTGAACGCACGGGACCCCGGAAGAAACTCTACCTCTTCCTGAAATCAAACGGTGGCAACGGTCAGGCCAGCCTGAGAATAGTCAGCCTCCTGCGGAGGTACTGCGAAGAGCTTATCGCCCTCATCCCCCTGGAATGCGCTTCGGCGGCAACCATGATAGCTCTCGGAGCGGACAGGATAATAATGGGACCCATGGCTTACCTTACAGCGGTGGATACTTCAATAACCCATAAGCTCTCGCCTATAGACAGGGACAACAACAGGGTCAGTGTAAGTCTTGATGCCCTCAACAGGGTTATAAAACTCTGGAGGGACGAGAAGGATTCCCATACCGGCAACCCCTACCAGTCGCTTTTCCAGCATATTCACCCGCTTGTGATAGGTGATGCGGACAGGTCCAACTCCCTCTCCGTAAAACTTTCAAGAGATATTCTGAGCTTTCATATTGAGGATGGGGCAACGATCGAGAAGATATCCCATGCACTGAATTCATGGTATCCCTCCCACTCCTACCCGATAATACTGCGCGAAGCCCAGGCCGTCGGGCTTAATGCCGTTGAAATGGATTCAGAAACACATGATCTCCTTCTTGACCTGCACGAGGTTTACTCGGAGATGGGACAGAGAGCCACAACCGATTTCGATACCACCAAGTATCACAACAACGAGATCCTCAACATCATCGAAACGAAGAACCTTCAGCTCTATTATCAGGTGGACAAGGACTGGCAGTACAACACCACAGAAAGAATCTGGAAGGGCCTGAACGACCACAGCGGCTGGAGACGCCTTGAAATGGAGAAAGGAAAACTCAGAACCACCCGTTTCCATATCTCATAAATTCTCACTGTAAAGGCTGGGAAATGAAGATTTACTGTACAATAGCAATGTCAGTTCTGCTCAATATCTCACCGGCGAATGCGTCGATCCTGGACTTCAAGACACTGGACATCGACTTTACGGACAGTACCGATGCAGCAGCCAAAGCCGCCTGGTCAGATCCAGATATACTCTCCATCACAACAAACGGTCTGGGATGGGACGGTGAACCTGCATCCCTCCGCGATGGATGGATACATACAGCTCCCATGGCCCTGGGGCTTTCGTGGCGAGCACCTTCCGCAGTCTCGGTTCGAGTGAGTATCCTTCCCCAGATTGAGGACATTATCCTGGATAACGGACAGATTTCTACACCTTACGCAGGTGATGTCTACGTACGCTA
>CAZUYF010000204.1:0-3896 GCA_964624675.1 uncultured bacterium | reverse complement strand
CATCCCGGCAAGTACGAAAGGAGGAGGAGTCATGCCTCTGGGATATTCACAGATCCAGTCACCAGTGTTGAAATTGAACCTTTCCATGGCGTCCCTCTGACTGATAAGAAGGTTACCGTTTTCTGTTATAGTCATGAATATGGTCTGGCTCATTTCCCCTGGTCCATCACCGCCGCGGCCTATCTGCCGCTGAAAAATACCATCCCGGTCGTAGACCATCACTCTGGAGAAAGCTCTATCTAGAAGAACGATAGACCCGTCATCCAGAATCGTGAGCCCCTCGATGGAACCGAACATGTAGAGACTGTCCCCGATCTCCACACCCATCGAATCAACCATTATCAATTCACCGGCCGGCATCTGAGGTTGGGGAGTTGTTATCTGCTCCGTTTCCCCTCCACAGGACAGTACCAGAACAGCTGCGAAGATAAGTTCTTTTTTAAATTGCTTCATCGATGTCTCCATTCTGTGCATGCATTGCATATTGACGAAGATGGTTCGGAAAATGGAACTGTCAACCTATTTTACGTGTTATACCTCGAGTTTAAGGGGTATTGAATTACTATGAAACTATTTCTGATTTCGCATATGGTGCTGCCGGTAACGGTTTTGATAACGCTGGGGTGCATCGATATTGGAAATTCTGAAAGGATAAACGGTATGGCTGACATTGCGAACGGAACGAACAGGCTTTCGGGGGAAACAAGTGCTTATCTCCTCGCACACAGGGACAATCCGGTCAACTGGTATCCGTGGGGGGATGAAGCCTTTGCTGCTGCCGAAGCAGAGGATAAGCCCATATTCCTTTCAATCGGCTACTCCTCCTGCCACTGGTGCCATGTCATGGAAGAGGAGAGTTTTGAGGATACTGAAGTAGCCGCTCTTCTGAACGATGCCTTCATCTGCATAAAGGTGGACAGGGAGGAGCGTCCCGATATTGATAATTTGTACATGAGATTCACAGTGGCATTGACCGGCGGCGGAGGCTGGCCCATGACGGTGATAATGACGCCGGAAGGTGACCCTTTCTTTGCGGCAACTTACATCCCTAAGAACGCTTCATTCGGGAGAACGGGCATGATGCAGCTTCTGCCCGCAATTGCCGGGCAGTGGGAGACCGGCAGGGAGGAGATAGTCGCGCAGGCTGCTGAAATAGAGGTTGTTGTTATTCACGGCCGCCAGGCTTTGGAGGTTCCCGCAGAACCCTCGCAGGGGGTTGCCGACAGCGGTTTCTCTGCTTTCAGGGTTTCTTTTGATGCGGAGTATGGGGGGTTCGGTACCGCTCCGAAATTCCCTTCCCCGCACAACCTGCTCTTTCTGCTCCGGTACTGGAATGCAACGGGGGAGCAGGAGGCCCTTGATATGGTCACTGCAACTCTTCGGGCTATCCGGAGCGGCGGGATCTTCGATCAGCTGGGGTTCGGCGTTCATCGCTACTCAACAGACAGGGAATGGCTGGTACCCCACTTCGAGAAGATGCTCTACGACCAGGCTCTGCTCACAATGGCCTTCCTTGAGACATACCGGGCGACGGGAGATGAGTTCTTCGCCACGTCAGCCCGAGAGATTCTTGAGTACGTTCTTCGTGATATGACTTCGGGCGATGGAGTTTTTTACTCTTCCGAAGATGCTGACAGCGAAGGAGGGGAAGGTGCTTTCTACACATGGAGCCTTGATGAGATGTCCCGCATACTAACTTCTTCAGAGCTGCAGGTCGCAGCCGGGTACTGGAACGTCACTGAGTCCGGGAACTTTGCTGAAGCTGGCGCGTTAGATAAAGGCAGGAACATACTCCACTTGACCCGGGAGAACCGTTCCTCATCATTAACCTCGCCGGGGGAGCTGCAGGATGTCATTTCCGCCGCAAGGCGGACTCTCCTCCTCTCGAGAGAAAGCCGGCCCGGACCGTTCAGGGATGAAAAGGTTCTGGCTGACTGGAACGGACTCATGATAGCTGCCCTGGCGAGGGCCTCAATTGTTCTGAATGACCCGCAATACCTCGATGCATCAGTCAAAGCCTTCGAGTTCATCAGGGACAGTATGATGACAATCGACCACAGGCTCAGCCACAGCTTCGCAGGGGGCAGACTGGGTTCGGATGCATTCCTGGATGATTATGTATTCCTGATATGGGGTTGCCTGGAGCTTTACAGCGCTTCCCTGCAGCGGCAGTACCTCAATACCGCTGTTGAACTTCAGAGTGTGCTTGATAACCACTTCGCGGATGAGTCAGGGGGAGGTTACTTCTTTACCGGAGGTTATGCAGATTCACAGATCCCAAGGCTGAAGGAATCCTACGATGGAGCCGTACCATCGGGTAATTCGGTTGAACTCACAAATCTTATTACGCTCTGGAAGATCACCGGAGATGCCCGGTATATGGAAAGCGCTTCAGGGATCGAGTTGGCATTCGGCGCATCCGTATCCGCTTCACCCACAGCCTATTCCATGCTGTTATCGGGGATAATGTACGGAAGGGATGCAGGAACGGAAGTTCTGCTTGTAGGTGAACCGGATGATCCTGTATTACTGGAGATGCTTACTGTGCTTCGAACCGAGTACAGGCCATGGATGACTGTACTGCTTGCGGATCCGGCAGATATCGCAGGGGGACCTGCATGGGTCCCGGATATCTCCGATGTTCCTGTTATACCGGCAGCCTTCGTTTGCAGAGGTGGTACCTGCAGCCTTCCGGTGGGAAGCGCCCTGGAACTTACAGAACTGCTGAAACAGGAGCCCTGATCAGGAAGGAGGAAGGCAACCCGTATCAGGAGAGTCATTGACCTTCAAAGGCTGGTGTTGAATACTCGTTTTTACGTTTCTGGAAACGAGTATATTCTGCTTTGAGGAGAAAGAAATGCGATATATTGCTCTGCTGCTTCTTGTACCGCTCCTGGCGTTTGCCGATCTGCCGCTCTTCCGCGAACCGGTGATTCTAGAGGCGGATGGTGTTACCCTTGATGTTGGAGTCATCTCAGATCCCTTCATGGTTGACTGGGATGGAGACACACTTGTTGACCTTCTGGTGGGGCAGTTTTCACCAGGCAAGGTCAGTTTCTACAAGAATATCGGAACCAGCGGGAATCCTGTATTCACCTTTTCGAACTACCTTCAGGCTGACGGAGTCGATATTGCCGTCAGCGCCGGTTGATGCACCGGAGCCACAAATCCACAGGCTGTGGATTTCAACAATGATGGCATTCTCGATCTGATCCTCGGAGAGAGAAACGGTTATTTCAATTTCTACACAGGCAACGGTGATGGAACCCTTCATTTCATAGGTTACCCATTTGACAATCTTGGATACCCCATCGAAAGAAATTACAATTCTGCGGGTTACCTCGATGACTGGAACGAAGACGGATATATCGATTTTATCGCAGGCGGATACGAAACGGAAACAACAACCGGCGGGAAACTTGAAGTATATCTCAACACCGGTGATGATATCACTTCACCAGTATGGAGTGCATCAACTATCGATCTTACATCCTCAGTCTCCAATAAGTGGAGGCTTACTCACCAGACCTTTGATCTGGACAGGGATGGAGACAAGGATCTTGTACTCGGATACGAAATGGGTAATGTGTGGTTCGCTGAAAATATCGGCACAAACAGTAATCCATCCTTCAGCGGTGTCACTCAGCTTGTATGCGATGACGGAGACATCAATGTGTACACTAACTTTCCCGGTGGAGGCAGGGCCCGGGAGAGTGTATCAGACTTCAACAGCGATGGTATCCCTGATATTCTCTCCGGCTGCAGCAACGGATGGATTTACTACTTTGAAGGGTACGAATCCACGGGAATCACCGGGGGGTCGCAAGCCTATGCTGCGGAGTTCCACATGTCTCTTTCGGAAGTACCGACTTCAGGCATCTTCTCTGTCAATCTGA
>CAZUYF010000203.1:0-3897 GCA_964624675.1 uncultured bacterium | reverse complement strand
TTGGTTCTGTTATAGCCGCAGCACTCATGATCACTTCATGCCTTGATGGCGATCGAACAGTAAATCTTCTGGATTCAATGCCGGCCGTGCACGATTTTTATCTCACATTCAATCCTCAGGAAGCAGATATTGAAGAACTGCTCTCGATACTGTCTGATTCGCTGAATAGTGATGATATCCGGATCCGTGAAATCGAGGAAATACTCGGGTTCTTCCCTCTTGAATGGAGCGGATGGGTGGACGCTCTTGCTATTCGGCCGGACGGTGATATAGGCCTTATCATGGATCGCTGCGGGAGTGATATAGGAGTTATGAATATCGTTCTCCCTTCAGAGAACCCGGCTGAAGTTGAAAGGTTCTTCACCGGGATCAGTAACCGTATGGAAGAATTCGATTCCAGGCTGAGCTTCACTGAATCCGAAGGTTACACTATTGTGACCATCTCCGGGAATGCAGCAGAACAATCCCTTATTGCTCTGGATTCCGGAATCCGGAACGATGGAGATTATATCAGACTGCGAGGAAGCGCCACCATTCATGACGAAGCGCTGGTGCTTTATGCGAAGCCGGACGACTTTCTTGATATGGAAGGCATAGGAAGTATCCTATTCACCTGCACGGTAGACAATTCGATACTGAGGCTTGCGCTTGATATTTCCTTTGAGGGTGATGATGTGAAGACATTCACTTCCATGCTGGCACCTTCTCCGAATGCCGGGGACATCTCCATTCCTCCCGATGTTACAGGAATGCTCAGAATCAGCCTGAATATGCAGAATGTTAAAGATTTTCTTTACTCTCAGGGGATAGATCGTGAGTTCGAACCCGGGATAGAGGATTTTGGTTTTTCCTCCTTTGAGGAACTGTTTGACTCTTTCTCAGGTGATATTTACTTCGGGTTTAACCTGTCTGATAACTCCCATGCTGGCTTCCTGCAGTTTGGCATAAGAGACCCGGAGGCGATTGATAGAATGCTCTATTTCATATACACCACTATAGCTGGTTTCAGTGATCCCGGGATGACAAGCTTCGAACTGGATGGTCACAGATGTTACCGTGTCAGTGGAAATCCATCAATGGGAATCGATTCCATTGAATTCGGGATTATCAATGACATGGTGGTCATCTCCGGTGATTTTACCCTCGAGGATATTGCCGGCGGGATCAGCTTCAATGACTACATCCGCAGGAATGGCCTTGGCGTGGGTAATGAGACCAGTGTTCTCCTTACTTCGGAAATTGAGCCGTTTTCAGTTAACCGGGATCTTCCAACTGCAATGCGCAGGGCTGCCGATCACTCCGGTATTACCCGTCTTGCAGCTTCAGTGGATGTGGACAGTGAATTCGTCAGGATAAAGGCTGCAATGGAGTTTCCAGGGGGAAATCCAATACAGCAAATTTTACGCACTGTCATTTCAGCTGGAGGCAGATAATGAAGTATGGTAAGGGGTCGAAGGGTCTTATCCTTGCTGTTTTATTGGTTCTTTTACTTGCCACAGGTTGCTTCCTTTTCCCCTCAAGCGGTTTTCATAACGTTCTTAGAATCAACGGATATGTAAGATCTTCTACAGATTCAACTGCTGTTGAAGGTGCGGAAATACTTGTGTTAGAAGCAACCGTGAGTTTAGTTAAGGACACTGCATACTCTGATTCACTCGGTTACTTCTACTGCAGCTGGTCTTCTCTCACGGATGAAAACACCGGTGATTACCGCGAGTGGATAGTGGTTGTGCATGACATCGATGGTATTCAGAACGGAGTGTTCACCGCTAAGGATACAACACTCATTGAAGAGGACCCTATGCACAATAGCGAGACGGAATGGGAGCTGGATTTCTACGTAGATCTTCAGTGAGCTGATTGCTTATTTTCATTCACCCAGCTCTTCTGCGGTTCGAAGATCGTTCTGAGCATTCTCAGGTTCTCCAGCTATCTGGTAAGCAAACGCTCTGTCCTCGTAGTAAGAGACCGAATCGGGAGATAATTCGATGGCTCTGGACAGATCTGATATCCCCTGTTCCAGAAATCCCATTTCTACGTTGATGTTGCCTCTACTATTGTACGCTTCTGCAAAATCGGGATTGAGCTCTATAGCAATTGTCAGATCTTCAACTGCAGAAGGCCATTCGGTGCGATAGCCGTAAACCCCTGCTCTATTGTAGAAGAGGTCCGCATTTTCCGCATCAAGCTCAATCGCTCTGATGGAGATCAACAGAGCTTCTTCGAGGTATTGCTCCATCTGACCGAAAATCTCAGGCGTGATGTCTGCTCCGTTGTTATAGTCTCTTCTCACTATACCGTGAAGCTCCAGAATCCCTGCAACATACACTACAGCTGATTCGGTACTGCCGGGTTCAAATTCGATTGCAGCATCGGTATCCAGAAGCATTGCAGCGTAATTCCCGAGCCGCGCATTGATTAACGCCCTGGTGAGGTAGAGTTCACCATTCGCTGGCTCTTGCTCAATAGCGTCGTCAAACTCCGTAATAGCATTAAGGTCATTTATTTCGGCCAGTATTTCAGTTCGTAATGAACTGATTTCAGATATGTATTCATCTGGTACTCCATCAATTCCCCCCAGAGCGACAGTGCAAGTTTGACCCGCCGCAGAGATTTCACCCTGATGATAGTAGACCGAAGCCAGAGCAGAATAGCCGAAAAATGATACGACATCTGGAGCTTCAGTCTGGTCAAGCTCGGATAATTCCAGGCTGAACTCAATGCCAGTTTGAACCATTGGATCTGCATTCTCCACTGAACCGCTGTTTGTAACGATATCGTAATCAAGATAGCATGAAGCGCTTTCATCTTCAAAAGTACAATGCCCGAAAACAATAACAAAAGAGCCTAAGGGCAGACTTTCAAGAATACCGGTGTCAGGCCTCTCTCCCGGGGGTACAGCTGAGTTAAGGATTGTCACCTCCACATTGACAAAATCGGCGTATGCGCGTTCGAGCCATCGCGCAACAGCTGAGGTCAGTGAAGACTGCTCCGGGAGAGCCTCGTCGAGCTGTGTGATCACAACAAGGATTTCCCTATCCGAACCTGAGTGCTGCGGGACTGAGAACACTGTCTGTGAGATAAGGAGAATGGCAATAACCGGCAATATCCCCCGATGTGAAAGGAGACTTCTGATTTGCTGAAAAATGATGAGTGACAATGACCCCATTTTAGACCTCCTGCTATAGTGGATTTTGTAACATGGCGAAGCATAATACCTGAATTTATATACTTCTATTATATCTATGGAATCTTTAAGAGTCCATTCACAATCTGCATACTCTGGAGATGCCTGTTGTACATTCAAATAGTATGTCGTTATATCTGGACGCGATTTAAAACCGGGGTTCAAAGGAGGATATTATGAAGTGCATGTCCTTTCTATTGCTCATTTTGTCTGTCATTGCTTTTGCTGTACCGGAGAATGGATTTAAGCCGAGGAGTACTCAGCTGTTCCCATCTGTCCTGGTCAGGTATTCCACCCCGATCAAAGTCAGCGGTGTATTCGGTATCGTCTTTATGCAGCTTCATGGACACAATTGCTATAGTGGTTTCTTTACTCAGATCGAACCCGGTATAGCCGGTGGCAAATTAAGCGCTGGATACAGATACGGTGAGCATCACTTCCTGCCGCTCTATAATATCGGGCTTGCAGTTTCAGTAATGCAGACCTGGGGCAATCCTCTTGCGGATGTTGACGGCGGCCAGACTTATGTGGGTCTGGAAATTGTTGGGGCGTTCAGCATGGTAGGATTGAATGGAGGTGTATTCAAACACTTAGCTGGTGATGATGAAGACAGTGACTGGATATACAGTCTGGGTATAGGTATAGGCATCTAAAGGGAGGATTACTCATGAAAAAGCTTGCAGCATTTCTGATCGCGATACTTGTGCTGT
>CAZUYF010000202.1:2501-3905 GCA_964624675.1 uncultured bacterium | reverse complement strand
GACCGTTTTCAAGCTTCTCAATCCTGACTTTGTCAGGCGGCATAATCCCGCTCATCTCTTAGAGATGTCTGCCGGTTACGATATTACCGGTACATTGTTTTATTCGGATAGAATTTCCTCCTCCTGGAATCCACCTGCTATGGACACAAACCATTCTCCGGATATGAAGTACTTTGATGCGGCCTCCCGGAGATCATCTGGTGTCAGTTCAAGGACTTCTCCAAGGTATATAAGATCCCAGTCGAGAGGTTTCCCTTTAACATGAAGTCCTGTGAATCTCGAAGCCTGGTCTGCGTAGCTCATGCCTGAAAAAGCCTGTCCTCCAACTACATTCGCCTTTGCAAGAAGGAGCTCGATATCCCGTACGTTTTCGGTTGAGATCCTTTCCATTTCGTAAATGACCGATGATGTAGCCTGAGGTATATAGTCGGCCAGGGTTGACAGGTAGGCCGTGAAAACGCCCGAACTGTCCAGGGCTGATGACCAGCTGCCGACACCGTATGCAAGTCCCTGTTCATCCCTGACGCTGTGTCCCAGTCTTGAGCCGATACCTCTTCCAAGAATTCTGTTCATCATGCTGAAAGCCGGATAATCGGGCATTTCGGTTCCTGGTGCGTTTCTGGCTATCAGAACTACAGCCTGTACCCTTCCCGGCATGAACGAAACAATAGTATCTCCAGGGGCTGCTGAGAATTCAGGGATATCCAGCTCGGGAAGAGGCTCCGCAGGATTGCTCCAGCCTCCAAATAAATCTTCCGTCAGTCTGACGATGGTTTCAGGATCGATGTCACCCACAACGGTTATTACAGTTCCCTCCGGCCTGCAGCAGGTTTCGTAGTACTCCATCACAGAATTGAGTGTGATCCTGTCCAGAGTTGCCTCGGAAGGACTTCTGTAATCGTCTGGAGAATTGACGGTAATAGCTATGAGACTGTCGTAGGCAACCGAGAAAGCCTGTTCGGCGGATGCTTCAAGGTCGGCGTAGTGTTCTATCATTACCGTCTCATAGTCGGATTCTCTGAATGCCGGTCTTACAAGCAGATCCGAAATCGTTTCAAAAGCGATTTCAATGTCCTCCGAAAGCAGAGTTATCGAACCGGAGGAATATTCCATACCCGAATAGAATCTCAGGTAAGAACCTTCCATTTCAAGCCTCTTGTGGAACTCCATATAGTCCAGATCTTCAGTACCCTTCAGCATAGTTTCAGTCGTCACGGAAGTAAGCCCGCTGAGATTCGATGGATGCATCAGGCTGCCCATGGGAACTGCAAAGCTGATGGAGACCACCGGGAAGGTATGATCTTCCTTGATGAGCAGGTCGAGGCCGTTTGGAAGTTTGAATTCTACAACACCGTCAGCGATAGATGTCTCAGGCGGTATAAGAAAATCCTCCGGTATCTCAAG
>CAZUYF010000202.1:0-2401 GCA_964624675.1 uncultured bacterium | reverse complement strand
GTTACATAGATGTTGAACATGCCGGGATCTATCCCGCCGTCATTCCATGCTCCCGCGCTGTGCACCAGGTTGGTTTCCACCAGGAGCTGCTCAAGCCTGCTCGCTCTTCCCCCTGAAAGGTACGAGGATATCATGCTGAGGGCAGGATTATCAGGATGTGCACCATCAACAGTGTGAAAAGCCATCACGAATCTGGGCAGATTCGATGCATGTTCGATCTCTACATATCGCGCTTCAGTCTGCAGGGGCTCGGATGGGATGGATTCCAGGGGCACTTCCCCCGATGGGATACTTCCGAAATATTGTTCTATCTGCTGAAGAAGCTCTTCCGTATCAAAATCACCAACGAACGTAAGAACCGCGTTGGATGGGCAGTAATAGGTTTCATAGTAACTGCGTGCCTTGTTGTGATCGTATCCCAGAATATTGTCATCGTATCCTATTACCGGATTTCTATAGGGGTGTTCCGAGAAAGCGAGTTCCGCCAGAGCCTCCCAGAGCGCTCCGTCAGGGCTGTCTATGCTTCTCATCCGGCGCTCTTCATGAACAACATTCCGCTCAGATACGACTTCTGCCGAATCGATGGTACAGTTCACTATCCGGTCACTTTCAATCACCAGTGCATCCTCCAGCCTGCTCGATGGAAGAAGAAGATAGTAACAGGTGGCATCATTGCTTGTGAAAGCGTTAGCTTTTCCTCCATCCCTCTGGACGATCTGCCAGAATCTCGATTTCGGCATATCTTCTGTACCCTTGAACATCAGGTGCTCACAGAAATGGCTCATTCCAAGAATGTCACCACATTCGTTGCGTGAACCGACTCTGTAGGAGATAACTGAGGCTACAACCGGAGCATAATGAAGTTCCTGAGTGATTACGGTAAGCCCGTTATCCAGAACCGTAACATCAGGCTCCACTGCAAACACTGAAGATATTGTGAATGCGAGAAACAGCATAATCAGCATAATTCTTATCATGGTTGCAACCTTTCAATGGGAATGAATTAATATATATATAATAACAGTATGCATTGCGGAAATCCTATTCGCAATAGCATACTCAAATGCATTAACCGGCTTTTAAGTTTAAGATCTACAATGAATTAAGGAAGCAGGCCTGAGGAATATGAAAAACGCTCATACGGTCAGAGTCGGATATTATCAGTTTGCGCCCGAGTTCGGTTGCGTAAGTAAGAACCGTGCGGAAATCATGAACTATCTTGAGAATACTGATGCGGATATTGCAGTTCTGCCCGAGCTTCCTTTTACCGGATACGGTTTTAGTAACAGGGAAGAGCTTTTGTCTCTTGCCGAAGACCCGGACGATTCCGGGGCAGTATCGGATCTTCTGTCGCTGTGCTTGCGACGCGGTATACATATCGTTACTGGCTTCGCGGAGAGATCCTTTGAAAAGTGTTTCAACAGTTCTCTGCTGCTGGGTCCTTCGGGTATTTGCGGAACCTATAGAAAACTGCATCTCTTTGACAGGGAGAAGCTCTACTTTGACCCGGGGAATCTGCCTCTGAAAGTAATCGATATAGGGGGAATTCGTATCGGTATGATGGTCTGTTTTGACTGGATATTTCCAGAAGTAGCACGAACGCTTGCAATTGCGGGAGCTGATATCCTCTGTCATCCTGCAAACCTTGTCCTGACCTACTGTCAGCAGACAATGCTGTCCAGATGTATTGAGAATATGGTCTATTCCGTGACTGCCAACAGAACCGGGTGTGAAAAACACTCGTTCGGAGACCTGGACTTTACCGGGACAAGTCAGATTGTGGCTCCCGGCGGAGTTATTGTCCACCAAGCCGGAAGTATGAATTCGGAAGCTTACTCAGCTGAAATAAATATCGACAGGGCAAGGGATAAGACCATTACGCAGCGTAATGATGTGCTTGCGGACAGAAGACCCGAATACTATCTGAAGTAATTATTGCAGTCTTGAAAAACTTGCGGTGTGCAAGCATATTCGATTATGCTGGGAGCTTTTTTTTCATGTTTCGAAAGGTTGTGTCCCCATGCCCCATCACAGATGCAAATTCATTTTCGTTACAGGCGGGGTTGTCTCCTCCCTGGGGAAAGGAATAACCGCTGCTTCCATTGCTCTCCTGCTTCGGCAGAGGGGTTACAACGTAACAATGCAGAAACTTGATCCCTACCTGAATATTGATCCGGGCACCATGTCCCCATATCAGCACGGAGAGGTATACGTAACGGATGACGGTACAGAAACTGATCTTGATCTGGGTCACTACGAGCGTTTTGCCGGAGTATCGTGCAACCGCAACAGTAACTACACCGCTGGAAAGATCTATTCAGCCGTTCTGGCAAGGGAGCGCGAGGGCGGGTATCTGGGTAAAACCGTTCAGGTGATACCACACATTACCGATGAGATCAAG
>CAZUYF010000201.1:2390-3916 GCA_964624675.1 uncultured bacterium | reverse complement strand
CAGATTTCAGAATTTAGAACTCAATCCCATCCATTGCGACAGTTCGAATGCGTCCAGTAATGCATACAGCTTGATCGGAGTTTATGGATGGGTTATGCCGCGGAACTCCTGCAAACTCAGTGTTTCTGTTCTGTCATAAAAGGCCGGCCGAAAGTCTAGGAAAATGTGAAACCGTTCTTTCCCGAATCCTTGACCATATACATGGCCGTGTCAGCAAGTTTTATGAGTGTGTCCGCGTCTTCGCTGCTGTCCGGATAGATGGATATCCCTATGCTTGCTCCGGTTTTCATCTGTTCCCCGTTAAAAGGAACAGGCTGAGCAGCAGCCTCTACCAGAATTTTCGCTATTGTCCCAGCATCGCTCTTGGAAGTCAGCTCGGAAATGATGAGCAGGAATTCATCACCACCAATCCGTGCGAGCGTGTCCACCTTGCGGACGCTGTTGAGAAAGCGATCGGATATTACTCTGAGGAGGTTGTCACCGGCTTCATGGCCGTACCTGTCATTGATTAATTTAAAATCGTCAAGATCGATGAACATCACTGCGACCATGGTGCCGTTTCGTCTGGCAAGATCCAGCGTCATAGACATCCGATCCATCGCAAACCTCATTGTCGGCAACTCTGTAAGGGCGTCATGTGTTGCCAGATGCCGCACCCTTGATTCGGAGAGTTTGCGCGGAGTGATATCCTCATGTGTTCCGGCCATGATGAGCGGTGCTCCTTCGTCTGTCCAGGAGATAACCTTTCCTCTGCCGAGTACCCAGACCCATGCTCCAATCTTGTGACTCATGCGCGTTTCGCATTCGTAGTAATCAATCTCTCCGGCAAAGTGCCTTTTGAGAAGTCCATCGGAGATCTTCAGATCATCGGGGTGGCAGTATTTCATCCATGTCTCGATCGATACGGGAGAGAGCTCTTCAAGAGTGTAGCCGATTATGTTGGCCCATCGCTCATTGAAGGATGTCTCCCCGGTCTGGACATTCCATTCCCATGTACCGACATTCGTACCTTCAAGTATATAGGACATTCTTTGTCTTTCAACTGCCAGTGACTCGATCGCCTGATTCGACTGAATTATCTTTCCGATGCGGTCAGCAAGCTCGTTTAACAGATGCCGTTCCTCGAGTTGGAATGGACCTTCGAAGGAATCAGGGAATTCCTTCATGTAGAATACCTGGATGGAACCTCGATCATCACCTTTGATCAGTATTGGAGCTTCCTGTTTCCACTGAGTTTCCTTGAAACATTCTGTTTCGTAATCGTTACCTTCGAAAATGATCCTTGCGCACGTATGCTGAGGGTATTGCCATGCCGGCAGGATCAACTGAACCAATTCCTGGAAGATAATCTTCAGTGGTGCATCCTGATTCTCCGCAAGTCTGGAAAGACCGTAAAGACAGTCAAGCTCCTTCACCCGTTCCTTTATATCATGCATGAGCTCATCCCGTTCCACGTCTGCTTTCATGCGTTCAGTGATGTCAACTCCGATCAGAGTAACCGAGATTACATCATTTCCACTACGAAT
>CAZUYF010000201.1:0-2290 GCA_964624675.1 uncultured bacterium | reverse complement strand
GCAGGCGCGTTTTCTGCCATTGAACGCAGGATTTCTTCGGATTCCCTTATGGCTTCTTCAGCGTTCTTGAGATTGGTGATGTCCTCAACCGTGCCCTCGTAAAACAGGATCTTGTCCGATTCATCCCTGATCACCTTGCAGTTTTCCCTGACCTGGATATTCGCTCCGTCTCTTTTGTGCCATACCGACTCCAATCCGGATATCTGATCCTCTTTAGGGAGTTTCTTGAAACAGTCTGGAATGTGATCTGCAGTGTCCCCTCTCCAGTCGTGGAGGTTGCAGTGCAGCAGCTCCTCAGGCGAAGAGTAACCGAGCATATCAGCAAAAGCGTTGTTTGCCATGAGAATATACCCTTCCGGGGATGTCCTGAAGAAGCCTACCAGAGTATGCTCGAATATGCTGCGGTAGATTTCAGCTTCCTTCTCTATATTTTCGGTCTCAAATCTGACCTGCATCTGAGCCAGCTTTACAGCGGTGCTTTCCTTGAAGAGTTCTTCCCGAAGAACTACGTAATTACCTAGATGATGGAGTGCGGTCTCAAAATCACCCCGGGCTTTATACAGCTCTGTCAGGTAATTGTTGCTGTCTTTCTCAAGGTTTTTTGATCCTATCTGCCGGGAAAGCTCAAGTCCTTCATGAAGAAAAACCAGTGCAGTGTCGAACCGCTTCATGATGCAGTATATGGTTCCTATATTGTTCTTTGTATCCGCTGTACCTCGCTTGTCACCAATGTCCTCAAAGATGTCCAGTGCCATGACGCAGTGCAACAGTGCAGAGTCCTGATCTCCCTGCTTCCCGTGAAGGGTTCCCATGTTCAGATAGGAATTGCCTATACCTTTTCTATCCCCGATTTCCTCCTTGATCTTCAATGATTTCTGGTATTCGACCGACGCTCTCGAGTAATCTTCCCGCGTCTCATAGATGACACCTATATTGTTGTGGCAGATTGCGACGCCCTGCAAATCTCCGAGTTCGTCAAATATCAGCTGAGCCCTGTTGTAGAATTCGAGAGCGCTTTCATACTCCTCCCATTCATCATATATGATCCCGATGTTGTTATAACTCTTAGCCATTCCGGCTTTGTTATCAAGTTCTTCCTTTATCCTGAGCGATTTAAAGTGAAGCTCCAGCGCACCTTCGTAATCCCCCTGGTTCCTGGATATGTTCGCGAGGTTGCTGTAGCAGCTGGCTATTCCCTTTCTGTCGTTGATTTTCTCACAAATATTCAGTGAGATGGTATAGTAACCGGCTGCTCTGATGTAATTGCCCTTTGCCCAGGCAAGAGTTCCAAAGAACGAATTGCTCTCGGCTATTCCCTTGGAGTATCCTGCACTTTCTGCGCAGACTATTGCTTCGGAGGCGTAAGTTTCAGCCCTGACCGGATCTGATCGATAGATTGCATATGCAAGCCTGCAGAGAACTTTTGATATCTCGACGTCCGTAGAATGATCCTGCGGTCTGGATCTGAGATCGGCAAGGATTTCTTCCAGTTCATCGATCATTTTATCCGCAGTAGTAATATGTAAACTCATACTTTCACTATATCTCCCTAAGCAATGACCGTATCAGGCTGCCTTTACGTTACAATATTAATTATTCCATGTCGAGTAAACATAGCGCCTCGCTTATGTTTTATATGACGCTGCAATGTCTTCAGCTTGCGGGTACAGGTCATCCGAGACTGGACCTCATAAGCCTCTGAAATACATCGAATATTCCTCTGTTAACATTCAGATATCTTGATTATATCTATTACAACGTTAGAAACTGCTTGTTCAGAGTAGAGGGGAATGCTTACCATGGCTTTGTTTGGAAAAAGAGAAGTAGCGTGTCCTGCAGGTAAATGGACGACCATGATCTCGAATTTCGGTACAGGTATGCCGAAAACATTCACGATAGCTTTTCATACTGAATCCAATGGAGAAATTTCTGGAGAATTCCTTGAGAAGAAATACACCTGGATATTCCCCCGGAGACCTGCTCGGGGAGCGCTGGTACCTTTGATGGAGTTTCACAGAGAGTGGATAAACGGGATATATTCAGTTAAAGTAAAACCTGATATGGATCTGACCGCAGAATTTAAATAACCTGTCTATGGAATGAAGGGAATTACATGAACGAACAGGATGAAAGATACAAGGAAGCTCGCAGTCGAGTGAACGAACTAAGGTCATTCTACAGGAACCTGCTTACCTACCTGATGATCAACGTAGTGATCGTGATAATCAATCTGGTTACCAGCCCTGATCGTCTCTGGTTTTACTGGGTTACAATCTTCTGGGGTATAGGT
>CAZUYF010000200.1:0-3986 GCA_964624675.1 uncultured bacterium | reverse complement strand
CTCTGTTCTCGACTGCCAGTTTGAGGTCTTCCGATGCTTTCTGTATCATGCTGCTGATTTCCTCAAGGTTCTCTTCAAAAAGGAATATCCTGTTTTGATCGAAGCCGGAATCTGACATTCTGCGGGATTCCGTTATTGAAATGTAGAACCTTTCGTTAACCGCTTGTCTTACATCTATGAAGAAAGTTGTTCTTCCGGCCGAAACCCTTCCGCTGAACAGTGAGGTGTTTTCAGTACTCATTTCTATTTCTCCTTTCGGGAAAAGTAAACATTCGTTCACTATCAGTGTCCGCATTTTGAAGGGGCTTGTCAATACATGTCAAGTTTAAGTACTTTCTTCTGTAAGGAAGGGACAGGGTGATTCATGAGCGAAACAGCTCCAATTTTGCCGGTTACCAGGAAAGAAATGGAATCCCTGGGATGGGATACGTGTGATATCATTCTGGTTACAGGCGATGCATACGTAGATCACCCTTCCTTCGGAGCTGCTCTCATAGGCAGGCATCTGGAGAGTATGGGATACAGAGTGGGGGTCATTCCACAGCCTGATATAAGCTCTCCGGATGATTTTCTGAGGCTGGGTATCCCGAAGCTTTTCGTGGGAATAACTTCAGGAGCCATGGATTCCATGGTGAATCACTACACATCTCTGAACAGAATCCGCTCCAACGACGCCTATTCCGAGGGTGGAAAACCCGGGAAGAGACCTGACAGGGCACTGCTGAAGTATGTAAACCTCGCTCAGAGGGTTATGCCCGGAGTTCCAATTGTGATCGGGGGTATAGAAGCCAGCCTGAGAAGGTTCAGCCATTACGATTACTGGAGTGACCGGGTCAGAAAATCGATCCTCCTTGACACAAAAGCGAGCATTCTGGTCTATGGAATGGGTGAGAGGGCAACTGCTGAAATTGCAGACGCTCTCTCCTCCGGAAGAGATATTCATGGAATCAGGGGTACCGCAGTCTATACCAGTTCAAAAGCCCTGGACGGAATAGATTCCGGCAGACATATCGAACTGCCTTCCCATGAGGAGGTTTCGGGCAGTTCTGAAGCCTTCATGGAAATGACGAAGCTGCTTGAAAGTGAGATCAGTCCGTGCTCCGGTGAAACTGTTATTCAGAGAGCTGACAGCCGTGCGGTCATCGTATACCCGCCCCAGTATCCACTGAACACAGATGAGATGGACAGGGTATACGAACTTCCGTATTCGAGGGAGCCCCATCCGATTTACACCGATGAGATCCCGGCATTCAGGATGATACAGAATTCGATAACAGTTGTACGTGGATGCGCTGGAGGCTGCAGCTTCTGTGCTCTGGGGCTTCACCAGGGGAAACTGATAAGCAGCAGGAGCCCGGCTTCTGTCACGCGGGAAGTGGAGACGCTGAAAAGCAAGTTGTATTTCGCTGGAACGGTTACCGACCTCGGGGGACCCACTGCGAATCTTTACGGTCTCGGTTGTGCAGGCGGCACAGCCCTTGAAAAATGCAGGAGGTATTCATGCCTCTACCCTGATATCTGCGATAATTTCAGGACTGATCATAAACCATATATCGAGCTTCTGAATGCCGTTGCGAAGATCAATGGTGTGAGGAATGTCTTTGTTGCAAGCGGTATACGCCACGATGTAGCCCTGCGGGATACGGGTTTCATAGAGAAGCTGGTCCGGGACAATGTATCAGGATATCTGAAGATCGCTCCGGAGCATTTTGCGCCCGAGGTGCTGAAACTGATGAGGAAACCTTCCCCCGATCTCTGGAGGAGATTCAAAGAACTCTTTGAGCGCACCTCAAGAGAAGCCGGCAGCGAACAGTACATCGAACCTTACATACTCGTTGCCTTCCCGGGCTGCGATTTAAATCATATGTACAAGACCGCAGATGAGCTGAGACGGCAGAACATGCGGCCGGAAAAATCTCAGATATTTCTTCCCACACCGATGACTATGGCAACAGCAATGTACCATACCGGTATCAATCCGGAAACCGGCCTGCAGATTTACGTGGCCCGAAAACCTTCGCACAAAAGACGCCAGATAGAAGTTCTTCCGGGCCATTCCGGTGAGAAAAGGAGAAAATAGGTATTTTATATCCCTATACTTCTATAAGTACCTGGAGACCTGTTCAAGTGGATCTTCGGAACTCCACTGAAATGTCAGAAGATCGCGTATATGAAGGGTGCAAGTGCCGAGCCCTGCGAAAGCACTATGATAAGGCTAAGCAGGAGCAGCACTGTGATTATCGGTACCAGCCACCATTTTTTTCTTGTTCGTAGAAATCCCCAGATATCTTTGATACGTCCCATTTTTATCCCATCTCAGTATTGTTTTTCCGGCCTGCTGCAAGGACCCTCGGGATCAACATCTACCCAGTATGTTTTCATATTTTCCATGAAGTCAAGCTGCAGCGGTTTTTTCCCCAGTAAACGCATGATCAGCCCAGTGGGGATAACGGCCAGTAGATATACGAGAGTGAGGAGAACCCTTGTCATGATATAGCTCAGAACGGAAGCAAACTTCATCCACAGCTTTTCTACCGGAAGCAGCAGGCGGGGATACAGGAGAGCTGACAGAAGAAAGAAGCCAGACAGACCTGCTGCCGGGGGAAGCAAGCTGCTGTTCCTGAAATACAGCAGCATAGATAATGCGGCAAATGCTCCCGTCATTATCAGACCGAATTTTCTTAACTCCTCCTTGCTTTTCGCTTCGGAGCTCTTTTGCCTTTCTGAGCGCTGCTCATCCTCAGGTTCCAGAGGAGGCTGCTCCTCCTTTTTCAGAAGGCAGTTCCCCAGTGCAAGAATATCCATCTCTGTCCGCATGAAGCAGAGGTAAGCATCCTCAGGTGTACATACTATAGGTTCACCTCTGACATTGAAACTTGTATTGATAACTATGCCGTATCCTGTCTTTTTCTTGAAACTGGAAATCAGCCCGTGGTAACGAGGATTATCCGCAGCGCTTACAGTCTGCAGACGGGAGGAATAGTCAACGTGAGTTATCGCTGGAATATCCGATCTGGGGATTCTCAGTTTCTCCATTCCGAACAGTTTCTCTTCCTCTGGAGACAGCTCTTTTCGATGGCTTTGCAGCACCGGAGCGACCAGAAGCATATAGGGGCTCGCTCTGTCCGTATCGAAGAATTCTTCCACATCTTCCAGGAGAACAGATGGGGCGAATGGCCGGAAGGATTCTCTGTATTTGATCTTGAGGTTGATGGTGGACTGCATCGATTCACTTCTGGCATCTCCAATAATCGATCTGTTGCCCAGAGCTCTCGGACCGAACTCCATCCTGCCGCCGTACCAGCCAATAACCCTGCCGGCGGTGATACCGTCAGAGACTGTATCGAAAAGATCTGTTTCATCCATTTTCACGTAAGGATACCCGGCACCTGTAAGCCAGCTTTCTATTTCATCATCACTCCAGGCGGGACCCAGGTAGGATCCCTGCTGCAGATCCGCAGCGCCGTCGGCATCACGATGGTTTCCGAGCATCTGGTGCCATACGAACATAGCTGCGCCAAGACTTCCCCCGGCATCTCCTGCAGCCGGCTGGATCCACATATCATCAAAGATACGCTCCCTCAGGATCTTCCCGTTTGCCACGCAGTTGAGGGCGACTCCCCCGGCCAGGCAGAGGTTCCGATGTCCGGTTTCCTTCCTGACAAACCTTGCCGTTCTAAGTACAACTTCCTCTGTTACTGCCTGAACGGATGCAGCCAGGTCCATATCACGCTGGGTGATATTGCTTTCCGGTTTTCGGGGAAGCGCACCGAACAGCCTGTGGAACTTATCAGATGTCATAGTGAGACCCTGGCAATAGTTGAAATAGCTCATGTCCAGCCTGAAACTGCCATCATCTCTGATGTCTATAAGATTATCGAGAATGGTCTGCACATATTTCGGTTTACCGTATGGAGCAAGTCCCATCAGTTTGTATTCACCGTTATTCACTTTGAAACCGACGTAGTAGGTAAATGCCGTATAGA
>CAZUYF010000199.1:0-3990 GCA_964624675.1 uncultured bacterium | reverse complement strand
AAAGCGGTACGCTCTATTACCCGATCTGGCTTGCATACGCGACCGGAGCTCTGGAAAAGGCTGGTCACGAAGTTGACCTTATTGACGCGCCCGCAGACGGCCTGGATATCGAGCAGACAATTGGGCGCATCAACCGTTTTGATCCGGGTCTTGTTATAGTGGAGACTTCCACTCCTTCCATCGAATCCGACGTACAATTCGCGGATATTGTCACGACGGAAGGACGATTCGTCGTACTTGTTGGAACACACCCCTCAGCGCTCCCGGATGATACACTTAAAATGGGCGGCCGGTTCTCAGGTATTATCGCAGGTGAATACGAAAATCCGCTTACAGGGCTGGCGGAAGCGATCGAAGACGGTAAGGATCCCGCAGGGGTCAAGGGGCTCTATCTGAGACAGTCGAATGGTGAGGTTATCTTTACAGGTGATGGAGAAAGGGTAAGCGACCTTGATTCCCTTCCTTATGTCAGCAGTATCTACTCGAAGCACCTCGACATTTACAGGTACAACAACCCCAACGCTCTTTACCCCCAGGTAATGATTATGGGGGGCAGAGGCTGTCCTCATGGCTGTACCTTCTGTGTATTTCCCCAGACTCTGCAGGGAAGAAAATTCAGGAAAAGATCGATTGAGAACATAACTGGCGAAATGCTCTGGGTTCAGAGTAATATGCCGGAGGTCCGGGCTGTATTTTTCGAGGATGATACCATATCCGTGGACAGAGGGCGCCTCCGGGAACTTGCCGAATCGTTTATCGGCAGCGGAGTACATATTTCATGGACATCCAATATGAGAGCGGACGTTGACCTTGAGACACTGATGCTCTGCAGGAAGGCCGGGCTGCGAACAGTATGCGTAGGTTTCGAAAGCGGCAGCGACAGAATGCTCACCAATATGCGAAAAGGTATCACAGTCGAGATGTCTCTGAAATTCGCTGAAAAAGCAAGAAAAGCGGGTATACTTGTTCACGGGTGTTTCATGGTGGGTACTCATGGCGAGGACAGCCAGAGCATGAGAGAAACTCTTGATCTAGCACTGAAAATCAACCCTGATACGGCTCAGTTCTATCCAATGATGGTCTATCCTGGCACTGAAGCGTACATCCAGGCACGTGAATCGAATAACCTGATGGCTGAAAACTGGAGAGACTGGCTGACCGAAGAAGGGCTGCACAGCTGCGTTATAAGAACTGACAATCTTTCTTCCGCAGAACTGGTGGACTTCTGTGATTATGCAAGGCGAAGGTTTTATCTGAGACCCTTTTACATTATCAGAAAATTATGGAAGAGTCTTCTTGACAGAGATGAAAGAAGAAGGACATTCCGCGCGTTTGCGACCTTCAGAAAGTACCTTTTCAGGAATTCAAGGCAGAGGTGATGAGCATTCCTTCGAAAAATATCAGTGTGGTCGTGCCATCCTACAACGATGCCTGCAATCTTGAAGAATGTCTTGAAGCGCTGAACAGGCAAACCGTACGGGACGACCTGGAAATCGTTGTATCACTTGACGGGGGTGAAAAACTTCCCCCGGCGGTCGCCGCCGCAGCTGACAGAGTTGTGCAAGGCAGGCACTGCGGCCCTGCAGGAGCAAGGAACAGAGGATGGAAGGCTTCTACAGGCAACCTGGTGCTGTTTACCGATTCCGACTGTATTCCATGTCCGGACTGGGCCCGGCAGATGGTCATGGCTCTGGGTACCGGGGCCGACGCGGTGAAAGGTGTCTATTCAGAGGGCGGTATGAAAGTAATCCAGAGGCTGGCTCAGATAGAATTCAACGAACGGTACAGACTTCTTTCAAAGTGCGATGTCATCGATATCGTTGATACCTATTCCGCAGGATACAGACGCAGTGTACTGGAGAGAACGGGAGGCTTCGATGAATCCTTTCCGTTCCCGGATCATGAAGATGTTGACCTTTCGTACAGAATGGCCGAAGAAGGATATCTGCTTCGTTTCGCACCCGAAGCGAAAGTTTCCCACAGACACCGCGGGACATGGATCGCATACTTCCGCATGAAGTTCTCAAGGGGAAGGTGGAGGATGAAGGTCCTCAGACGCTTTCCCCGCAAAGTCGGAGCTGATACCTATACTCCCTTATGTATGAAATTACAGATAATCCTGTGCCCTCTTCTGGTGCCTGCATTACTGCTGCTGTCTGCCGATTATCTTCCCCTTGCTTTGTGGGGAGGTCTCTTCATTCTCTCTACGATCCCGCTTGCTCTGACTGCAATGAGGAGCGATCCAGTACTTGTTCCGATTGTTCCTGTATTCGCGGTGTGGAGAGGCTGTGCTCTTTTCTCAGGTCTGCTGCGGGGTATATTTGCTTCTGAAGGAGTGAATAAATGAAACTGGCGCCTGTAAGAAGAGCTGACAGAATACTGATGATTCTTCTCATCGCAGCTGATATAGCAACCATTCCGTTTGTATTCATGCTTACATGGGTTCTCAGAACTGTAATATTCGCAGGTAACCTGCCGGATTTTCATCATCAGTTAAGCCTGTATCTAATGGTTCTGCCGGTGGTTGCCGTTCTCTGGATATTTTCATTTGCCAGAGCGGGTCTTTACACTCCAAAAAGGCACCTCGGAAGTATGGGTGAGCTGCAGCAGCTTCTGAAGGCTTTCGTATTTCTTCTTGTTGCTCTTATGGCAGCCAGTTACATGGCAAGGATGGAATTTTCAAGGGTGATCCTGTTCATGTTCATTGGAATCTCCATACCGGTGACTGCTTTCGCCAGGTATCTGGCAAGGAAGATAGCACAGGTTATCGTTCCGGTAACGGAAGCTCCGAGAATTCTCATCGTAGGAACAGGAGAAGTGGCGGCAAGAGTTATTACGGCTCTGAGAAGGCTTCCGGGAAAGGCTCCTGAAATAGCAGGAATAGTCAATTCAACCGCTACAAAAGAGGCGATGTTCGAAAATGTAGAGATTGTTTCTTCGCTCAATGATATTGTTGAGACTATCAGCAGCTTGAATGTGGATGAAGTTTTCTTCGCGGCACCTGAACTTGACAGATCCAGAATTATGGAAATCATCTCTCTTGTAGAGAATACAGAGGTTCATTACAGGCTTGTAACAGATCTGTTCGAGATTGCGTTAGGACTATCCGATGTCGATGATCTGGCAAAGCTGCCCATAGTTGAAATAGGGTACGGTGAACCGGGAGCACTGCACAGAATTACCAAACGATTCATGGATGTGTCGATATCTTTGATACTCCTTCTTATTCTATTTCCTCTGATGTCAGTGATATACATTATGCAGCTTATGAAAAAGAATGGCTCACCTCTGTTCAGTCAGAAGAGGGTAGGGCTCAAGGGAAAAGAGTTTACACTTTACAAATTCAGAACAATGAAACCTGAATCTGATGAGTACGAAGTAGCCCCCATCTCGATGAACGATTCCAGGGTTACAGGTATTGGAAGATTTCTCAGAAGAACAAGCCTGGACGAGCTGCCTCAGCTCTTCAACATTCTAAGGGGTGATATGAGCCTGGTTGGACCGAGACCTGAGATGCCTTTCATAGTGGACGGGTATACGAGCTGGCAGAGACACAGGCTGGATGTCAAACCCGGGCTTACGGGCATGTGGCAGATTATGGGCAGAAAGGAGCTTCCCCTTCATGACAATCTGGGATATGATTACTACTATATTAGGAATCAGTCTCTGATGCTTGATTTCACTATTCTGCTAAGAACAATTGCGATAATATTCAAAGGAAGGGGTGCATACTGATCGGCTGCCTGCTTCTGTTCCTTTTATCCCTGCAATCCTTTCCGAATGGTCCGGGTGCTGCAGGATGCGCCTGTGGCACATATGCCTGGTCAAACGATGCATCTTCATGCCTTACTTCTCCGGCAGGACTTGTCAGAATCACGAGAACTCAGTTTTCAGTTTACTCAACAGTCAGTGATATGGATAACAACAGCATTGTTGCGGCCGCGGCCTTTGAAATGGGCGGGAACCATTACGGGGCAGCTGCAGGACTCC
>CAZUYF010000198.1:0-3995 GCA_964624675.1 uncultured bacterium | reverse complement strand
GAAATCCCTGTTCTGTCCCTCTCGTGTCAGGCAAATCCTGTTTCTGACCATCTGCTGATCAATCTGGAGATATTACAGAGGTGCGAGGTTAATGTATCTATTTACAGTATCTCAGGGCATCTTATCAAAACAGTTGCAGACAGGGAGTTCTATCCAGGTTTCAGTCAGCTTGACTGGGTTCCGGGCAATATGGGGAACGGTGTATACATTCTTGCAGCTTGGGGCTCATGGGGAGTCGAAACAGCAAGATTCACAATTCTGGATTAGAAAAAGGCTGGAGCATCAGTTTCATCACTGATCGGCCTCCAGCAGCTCATTCAGCTTATCCACATCTATATCAAGCAGCGTTGCAGCAGCCTTTCTTGCTCCACCGCAGTACTCCAGGGTTTCCGTTACATGATCGATAATCTTGTCATGGAGTTTCATTGGTGTGAAATCCCCCGACATTTCACCTGGAATAATCCTCTCACGGATATACGGTGAGAGAGAGTCCTTGTTCAGTATATCGCCGTCAGTGTTCACAACTGCGCAGGCTATAATGTTTTTAAGCTCCTGAACATTATCGGGATAGTTGTATTGCTTGAGAAACTCAAGCAGTTCTTTTGAGAAACCGGTTATTGTCCTGCCTGTCCTTTCTACCTCCTCCTTCAGAAAGTACCCGGCAAGAAGCGGTATATCATCTGCCCTGTCCCTCAATGGAGGAATGCGGATGGAATTCACCATAAGGTGGTACAGAAGATCCCGGGAGAATGAGTCCCGGTATCTGGAACTTGTAAGATCATGTGTGGAAGCGACTATGAACCTCACATCACATCCCATAATCTCAGTGGAATTGTCTCTGTAGTATTCGTTTGTCTGTATGACCCTCTTCAGCCTGACTTGAACGGGCAGGCTCATGTTCTCGATATTATCGATAAAGAGTGTTCCGCCCGAGGCGGTTTCCAGGAAGCCTGACATCTCCTTACTCTTCCCGCTCCAGTCCCTGACCCTGCCGAAGAGCTCCGATGAGAATTCCTCCGGGGAATGGGAACCGCTGTCTACGGCAACAAAAGGTTTATTAACCCTCGGAGATGAGTTGTGAATCGCTCTTGCAAGAGATTCCTTGCCCGTACCCCGTTCACCCCATATGAACACGCTCAGGTCTCCCTCGGCCATCTGTTCCGCCTGGTGAAAGAGGCGGATAACCGCAGCATCCTGTGTGGGGAGGTGTTCAAAGGCGGCCTTATTGTCCAGATCCTCCCTGGACAAAGCCTGAGGCAGTCTGCTGATTGTGCTGTGGAGGGTTCCGTGCTCTATGGCACTATTGAGGACTTCAAGAAGGTGTTCATCCTCAACGGGTTTTGTCAGGTAATCGAAAGCCCCCCTCTTCATAGTTTTTACAGCAAGATCAACATCGTTTACACCGGTCAATATCACTACAGGAATGTCTATACCTTTCGTGCTAATCATCCCCAGTATATCCATACCGGTAACATTGGGCATGTCGAGGTCCAGCATCATCACATCGAAATGTTCCTCCTCAAGAAGTTCTTCAACCTTTCTTGAATCGTTGATCACTGTAGTCTCGAATATCTCCGTCTGCATGAGGAATACCATGAAATAATTGGTTACGGCAACATCATCGTCTACAATGAGTATTTTTTTCAATTGCTCACCTTCTCTACTGCTGCATCATCACCAGTAGGAATCCTGATCGTAAATTTAGTCCCGACCCCCGGTATGCTGCTGACGGTAATGTTCCCGCTGTGCTCCTCCGCAATCCGGAAGGCTATTGCAAGACCCAGACCTGTACCTCCCTTTGCTCTTTTTGTTGTGAAGAACGGGTCGAATATCTGCCTCTGTGTTTTCTCATCCATACCCTTCCCGTTATCCTCTATCTCTATCACTACATTATCACTGTCATCCATATTTGTCCGGACAGTGATAAGGCCTTTTCTATCATCGGGAATTGACTGTGCGGCGTTCACAATAAGATTAATGAAAATCTGCTCTATCTTCTGCGAATTACCGGTAAATTTCGACAGGTCATTCCCAAGTTCAAGTACTATCTCTGCATGCTTGTGCACCTCATTTTTCACCAGTCTTGTTGTTGCCTCCAGAAGAGTATTAACATCAACGGTATCAACCAGGAGGCCCTCATCTTTTCTTGCGAAACCCCTCAGTCCTTCCACAATTCCCTTTATGCGTTCGGAACCGTGAGCCATATCATCAACCAGAGTCATGATATGCTCTCGGAAGAAATCGTACTTGAGACGGGCAATCTTCATATCAGGATGATCTTCGTGGTAGTCATCAACTATGGGCAGCATGTCCGTTATCGCCTGTCTGATAATTTTGATATTACCCCTTATGAACTGGTTCGGATTGTTTATCTCATGGCCTATACCGCTGACCAATTGTCCAAGTGAAGCCAGTTTATCCGCTTGCTGTATCTGCTGTTCGTAGGTCTTCTCAAGGGTTACATCTCTATAGAATTCCAGTATCCCATCGACTTGCTCTTCCTGATTGTACACCGGAAGAGTATGTACTTCCATGAACTTATCCCCATCCCTGATCGTTATCGTTATGGGGGTCTTTTCACGCTTGATCTTGCCAAGCCTGCAGTCTCTGCATGGTGTATCACGGTTGAAATAGGTTTTGTAGCATTTATCACCGGGTTCAATATCGTCCTGATTGCTCATAACCACATTCCTGTTGAGGTCTATAAGCATAACCTCACCGGGAATGACCTTGAACATGGTTTCAAGGCGCTGCCTTGTTTCATCCCAGCTTCTGTTAACCCTGTCCAGATAGGAATCGGCAGTGCTGAGTTTCTGTTTCTGCTCGTCCAGATCCCTTTCCCGCTCATCGATTTGTGCTTCAAGTTCCTTCAGACGACTGTTCAGCTCATCCTCTTCCTTACGTTTGAGAAGCATCCTTTCGGAGAGCTCCTTACGCTCCAGGGCAACACTCAGCATTCTTCCGATTTCGCTGAGCATTTTCTGCTCTTCCGGAAGAAGCTCATGGGTTCCGCTGATGTATCCTACCCTTATTTCACCTATTTTTTCACCGCTGTACGTCAGATCAACATTGATATAATCATCTTCAGATGGTTTCTGGCCGTATTCTTCTCCCTGGAAAACGGAGTATACAACCGCTTCGTCAGGTGAACGCATGCCGCGGGAAAGGTATTCGGGCAGTTTTGTGAAAAACTCCTTGATCGAGACTGATACCTCTATCCATTCGGCGACTGTGTAAAGGCAGGATAGTTCCTTTACACGTTCCTCCTTCTCCGAGTCACTTATCCTTCGCAGAGCATCTACCTGGACACCGAAGAAAAGGTAAATACCACCATGAACACTCTCGATATATCCAACTTTCATCGGTATGGGAGTGGATTTGTTCACCTGTGTGGCGAACAATGCAATAACTCCCCTGGCTCCATCATGTACTTTTTCAATGGCATTGCGGAATGACTGAAGGGATTCCAGGTCAAGAATGTCTGCAAGATGCGTTTGGGAAGTTTCACAGTTCGAAGGAGAACAGGTCCGTTTAAGCAACGGACTCACGTAGATTGTTTTCTCGTTCGCGTCAGCAACCAGCAGAAAATCAAAGCTGCTCTCAATGAGTGTATACAGGCTTTCAAGGCGGATCATCAGTATTTCCCTTCAAAAAGGATATTCGCAGGTTCCTGTAATTCAGATCATTAGATGTGGAATCAGGGCAGGACCGTCAAGCACCGGCTATACCGGAATGAGGAAATCTCAGATCCTGAAAAGTATCTTCTCGCTGCTGAACATTCTCAGTGTCAGATATATCAGAATAGCCGCAAATACGATACTGGACAGAGACGCGGTTATGATACTGCTCCAGCTCGCGCCCTGCATGAAAATACCCTTGAGAACAAGTAGAGAATTGATGATGGGAGTTGAAAGCATCCACTTCGGAGCCACATCTCCAGTCTGCATGGTTGCCATTCCCATTATCATGACCACGAAGTAAACAGGCATGATCAT
>CAZUYF010000197.1:0-4019 GCA_964624675.1 uncultured bacterium | reverse complement strand
CTGCTGGAATTCGAGGGGATGTATCCCGTATCTGGAAGTGTCTGCAGCCTGGATCCACTCACAGGATACGTAAACTTCCTTTCGGAACAGGTGTTTCCATTGTATCCGCTTGAACTTGAGAACGGAAGCATCATCTGGACCGATGCCGGAAGCGGCGCCGTTCATGGAACGAATGTGCCCCCTCTCCCCGATCTTGAAGCGGATTTCAGCATGGACGACCCCGATGCGCATTTCGATGTGGTTTATATGCACCAGAGATGGGACACTCCTGACTGGTTTAACGGAAGCTGGTCATGCGGTCCTACCTCCTGCATGATGGCAGTTCAGTACTACATGATGCTTACACCAGACTCCATCTGGGCTTCCTATCCATCCCCCGGCCACTGGAGCCTGTGGGGCAATTACATTCCGGTAGAATACACTTTTCTCGGGTTTACATACGATGACCTTGGCGAGAGCCCCGGAGAGATTTTGGTTCCCGGTGCCCACGGGTTCATCTGCCCCGATGGAAGCGCCTGGTGGAACAATATGGTTGATTTTCTCAACCAGCACGAGGTAAGCTCCGCGTGGGCGGGAACTTCATGGTCTACCCTCACCGGACAGATAGACAGCGATTATCCGGTAGTCTGTTCGAGCAACGTTCTTGGTTACGGCCACATAATCCTCTTCAGCGGGTACTACGCAGATCATACCGTTGTGGTGAACGATCCTTTCGGTGACGCAAATGAAAGCGGCTGGGGCAACTACTACAACGGTAAAGATGTCCTGTACGACTGGCCGGGCTACAACAACGGTCATGTGGAGATAGGTGTCAGCCAGCTCTTCTACGCTCAAGCTCCTGTTCCTTCTGAACCGGATACACTTGTTGACGATTGCTGCAGGGGTTTCTACAGGTATGCAGACTGCAGGTACTGGCACCGTGCGGGAAGCGGTTTCAGCGGGAATGCCTGGTGGACATATTCCACGGGAGCCCTCCCAGATACATGCACAGCCGAATGGTATCCGGTGCTGCCCTTTGAGGGAGACTACGATGTGTCCGTCTATATCCCCCCGGTGTATGCCTCGGCAACCGGGATATACAAGCTGCACACCTCAACAGGAATGGTGGAGATAAGCCTTAATCAAGGAAATTACAGCGACCAGTGGGCGTTCCTGGGGAACTTCAACCTCGATTACGATTCCTATCTGAGACTGGGCGATTATACCGGAACAGGCGGGCAGCATATCGCTTTCGACGCAGCTCTCTTCAGCCCTTCGGGAACGGGAGTGAGCGGGGAAACGCCTTGTGCGCCGCAGCAGGATATTCACTTATGGCCTAATCCCTGCGGGGAACTGGCTTCTATACTGCTCCCATCAACTAATGAAGGAGTTCTGATGGAAGTGTACGATACTTCAGGCAGGATGGTTTCAAGTACCGCTGTATTCGAATACACTGATACAATACATCTTGATGTATCTTCATTCGCCTCCGGGCTCTATCTACTTAGAATCAGCGTGAGGGGAACATACGCTTCAACTTTTTCCAGGCTTCTCACGGTCTGCAGATAATCCGGAGAGTATAACCTGCTTTATCTTTTCCTCGCAATAACCTGCAGCACATCAATAGCGCTGATATTCAAAGTAAGTGAATCCAGGGACATGGACCGCTATACGGTAACAACCTTCAACTACCTGATCGCTTCTTTGCTGTCCCTCTTCTTCTTCCTCTCGAAGGGTTTTCACACTGTGCATTTCACCGAAGCTCTCAGTACTTTTTCAACTGAGTTTCCAACGATTCTGAGTGGAGGGGAATTCAGTCCAGCAGGCAGTGCCGGATGGGCGGTTATCATCGGTATTCCTTCAGGAGTTCTTTTTTTTCTCGGATTCATCTACCTTCAGAAGGCTGTTCGAGAGAGTGGAGTAAGCCTTGCCGGAAGCTTTTCAAAAATGGGAGTTCTTATTCCGATGATATTTGCGATTCTCCTGTGGAACGAGCTTCCAACAGGAATGCAGTGGATCGGTATATTTCTGGCTCTGATGTCCATTCTGCTTGCAAATATTGACCTTTCCCATCCAGCAGGAATAACAGCGGGTTTCAAACCCGTACTGCTGATACTCTTTCTTACAGTGGGTCTGTCGGAATTCAGTAACAAAATCTATCAGAGATACGGCGTTCTTGAGATGAAGAGCCTTTTCCTGCTCTTCGTTTTCACAACAGCTCTCCTTATAAGCGGATGGAAAACCTTCAAACAGGGAAGGAAGATCCATCTTTCCCACTTCCTTACCGGCATTGCAGTGGGCATACCTAATTACTTCGCTTCATTCTTTCTCATTCTCTCTCTGTCTAAACTTAAAACCGCGGTCGTATTCCCTGTTTACAGTGCCGGAACAATAGTTTTACTCAGTCTTGCCGGCTGGCTGTTCTTCAAGGAAAAACTGAAAAAGAGGGAAAGGATTGCTGTAGGCCTTACAGTGTCTGCCCTTGTGCTTGTGAATATTCAGCTGTGAAAAAGGCAAAGCTGAACGCCGCGGAACGGACCGCTCTTCTTGGAACTCAGTCCATTGGAAGGCTTCTTATAAGGCTTTCAGGCCCCGCCATAACAGGCATGCTGGTTCAATCCATGTACAACCTCGTGGACACTGTTTTCGTTGGCAAGGGTGTAGGAACCCTGGCTCTCGCAGCCCTTGCTGTCTGTTTCCCCATACAGATGCTTCTACTGGCGGTGGGCAAGACGGTTGGGATAGGTGCCGCATCAATCATATCGCGGAGACTGGGAGCAGGCAAAGATGAAGAGGCCGGAAAGATTGCCGGAGGTTCCTTCGTGCTTGCTGCCATGCTCGGATTCCTGATTTCCGTTTCCGGGCTGGTTTTCATCGTGCCTGTACTGAAGCTCTTCGGCGCAAGCAGCAGCATACTCCCATATGCAAGGGATTACCTTTCCATAATCCTGCTTGGGGGAACCTTTTTCGCGGTAACCGTATGTTCAAATGACATCGCCAGGTCCGAGGGGAACGCAAAGGTCGCCATGATAAGCATGTTTGTGGGGGCAGGCATCAATATCATTCTCGATCCCATATTTATCTTCGCCCTTGGAATGGGAATTCGTGGTGCAGCTGTAGCAACAGTCATAGGCCAGCTCTCAGCATTTATCTGGATCACAAGATATTTCTCTTCAGGCAGAAGCCATCTGAGATTCACCATGAAGCATCTTTTCCCCGGGCTGCGCCAGTCTCTGAAAGTGCTGCAGATAGGGTCTCCCTCGTTTGCCAGGATAGTGGGCGGTAGTATCATGGCCATCGTCGTGAATAACTCAATCATGCACTACGGCTATGAATTGCATCTCGCAGTCCTCGGAGTTGCCAACAGAATTATGATCTTCGCACTCATGCCGATCTTCGGTCTGGTGCAGGGACTGCAACCGGTTATTGGATACAACTACGGAGCAGGATCTTTCAGAAGAGTTAAGAAAGCTCTGAAGTACGCCATATTTTTCGCAACTGCTCTTTCGGGAGTCTACTGGCTATTGTTCGAACTGGCCCCCCGCTTCATGCTGGGCCTGTTCAGCAATGATCAGGATCTTATCTCCTCCGGAGCTGGAATCCTGAGAGTACTTGTATTGATGATGCCCGTTGTCGGTTTTCAGGTAATAGGAGCGGGAACTTTTCAGGCTCTGGGAAAGGCTGGCATTGCTTTTGTTCTATCGATCTCACGACAGATATTCTTCCTCATCCCGCTGATGCTGCTGCTTCCACACATAATATCGCCACCCCTGACAGGCGTCTGGGCAGCATTCCCGTCAGCGGACCTTCTTGCAACCTGCGTGACGGCCATCTTTTTCATCCGGGCAATCCGGAACATGAAGCCTCTTGCATCTTAAGCAGCACTTTTCCTATTGACTATTTCTTCATGTGACAGTAAGATGTTAGTGTAGAGTGTAATAACCCATATTTATCATAGCCTTTGGAGGTATAATGAAAAAAGCAATGATTTTTCTTGTTCTTCTTGTTACATTTGCAGGCGCAAGCGGCGTTGTTAATGC
>CAZUYF010000196.1:0-4039 GCA_964624675.1 uncultured bacterium | reverse complement strand
CCACACCTTTGCAGATGGCGGCAATGACCGGAGTAATCGCTTCCAGGGGACGGATGCCTCTGCCACGTTTGATTCTTCAGGGGGAAGTGAGAGAGCCCTTCTTCCCGCCGGAAGCCTGCGATGATACAGCATTCGATGTCGTAACAGAGGGAATGCTGCAGGTCATCACCTCCAGGAGAGGAACACTCCATACAGTATTCTCGGAATTCCCATGGGATTTCTGGGGAAAAACAGGAACCGCCGAGTGCACCGGTGAAAATCACGCAATTGTTGTGGGTTTTACTCGAGAACCTGAACCTGTTGCCATATGCGTCTTTATAGAACATGGCGAACATGGAGGAACAATTGCGGGACCTGTAGCAAGGGATATACTCCAGAGCTACTTCGAGGGGAGTGATTGATCTGATAGGTAGAGACCGACCTGATGTAGTATTTCTGATAGCACTTCTGGTGCTTTTCCTGATAGGTCTTGCTGCTGTTTACTCTGCTTCAACGGTCATTTCCGAAAGCGGTTTGTTCGAGAAACAGGTTACCTGGGCCATAATCGGTTTGATCGCGTTTCTTGTTGGAACAATTATCTCCCTCAGAAGACTGGAAGAAATATCACCGATTGCTTATGCATTTATTTGCCTGCTTCTTATCGTGACGCTTTTTGTAGGAAGCGGTCCCGCGAACAGATGGTTGGCAATCGGTCCCGTTCATCTCCAGCCGTCGGAAATCGCCAAAGCAGGGCTGATATTGATGACAGCCTGGTGGCTCGCATCCCAGAAAGTTAGACCAAGAAAATTCGGAGAGGTTCTGATCTTTCTGACTGTAATCCCGGCGGTTGTTCTGACTGCAATGCAGCCTGATCTTGGTACGGCGGTTTCAATGCTGCTTATCGTACTGGCAATGTTCGTCTGGGCAGGCTACGGTCTCGGATGGATAATACTGCTGGTGAGTCCGATTCTAGCCGCAGTATCTTCAATGAATATTCTACTCTGGCTTGGTTTCATGATTATTCTCACAATAATACTCTACAGGCGTAAGTATCCGGTACCCATGTGGATAGTTTTCATGGGAGGCAATTCCATTGTTGCTGCTCTTACTCCGATGGCCTGGAACATGCTCAAGCCCTATCAGCAATCAAGACTGATCACTTTCCTGAATCCGTCAAACGATCCTCATGGTTCCGGATGGAATATCATACAGTCTGAAGTTGCCGTAGGTTCCGGAGGACTCTCCGGTCAGGGCTTTCTTCAGGGTGCACAGAAGGAGCTTGCTTTCCTGCCTGCAAGGCACACGGATTTTGTTTTCTCTGTCTGGGCTGAAGAGACTGGTTTCATTGGATGCCTTATACTGCTCACAGCTTTCTTCATACTGTTCTGGAGAATGATCATTGCCGCGAGGAAGTCCGTTAATCCGTTCAATTCCCTAGTGGCAGCCGGAGCAGCAGCCTATATCGGGATACATGTTTTCGTGAATGTGGGAATGACCCTGGGGATTATGCCTGTAACCGGTCTCCCGCTTCCACTTATCAGCTACGGCGGCAGCCAGCTCGTGACAGTACTGTTTCTTTTCGGTCTTGTACTCAATGCAGGAATGTACTGGCGAGAAGTCTAACCTTTTCCCCCGGTCAGCCGCGGTCGTTCAGAAATACTTGTGCAAGGTCTTGTTGTGCATCTATTCGAGCTTCCTCAGTAACCATGCCATGTTCTCACCGAGAACTCGCATGGTATTCATTCCCTCTTTGTCGTTTCCCACTTCTCCCTCACCGAGCCCAAAGCCCATATTCCAGTAAATGGAACCAGGGACTATCAGCTGGTTGATGAAGAAGAACTTGTTAATTGCATCGAAAGTGGCAGTTGCCCCGGCTCTTCGTACCGCGACAACTGCGAGGCCGACTTTCCGTTTCAGTATATGCCCATTTGCAATGGCAACCAATCCCGCCCTGTCAATCAGTGCTTTAACTTCTGTGCTGACATTAGCAAAATACGTGGGTGAACCAATGATGATGCCATCGGCCTCGATCATCTTGTCTACAAGCCCATTCAGAATGTCATTGTCAATTGAGCAGTGCTTGTCCTGATTCGCGAAACACTTCATGCAGGCTGTACAGCCGTGGATCTTCTTCCCTCCAAGCTGAATTCGCTCAGTC
This sequence comes from uncultured bacterium, assembly GCA_964624675.1. Classification (GTDB taxonomy): domain Bacteria; phylum Fermentibacterota; class Fermentibacteria; order Fermentibacterales; family JCC-6; genus Aegiribacteria. The sequence goes on along the minus strand of CAZUYF010000196.1, from coordinate 1,902 downwards.
TCTATCCCTTCCTTCTGCAATTCCGTCAATACTGTGTCGATGAGTACTGCTGTGTTACCATTCTTTCTTGGACTACCATTAAGAGCTATAACTTTCATATCTACTGTCCTCCTTTTCATGCACAACGTTTCGGATGAACCGCTCGTTGGGGCAGCTACGCAGGCTTATCGGAGTCGGGTTCAATCCGGTTGTTCTGCAGCTCTTCGTTTGTTATTGCCACCGCTCGTACTTTACGATTTCATCCAGCGGAAAACGATTCTTCTTCACAGGTGACGCATCTCGGGGATAACCGATGGGCAGCAGTTCCACAACGCGAATGCTTGGAGGAATGCCAAGAATCTCCTGGACCTGGGCCTCGTCAAAGGCTCCAATCCAACACGTGCCCAGTCCTTCTGCGGTTGCACAGAGAGTGATGTGGTCAATCGCTATGGCCACATCGATTGGGTAGCAAGGCTGCCCGCAGGACATCACGTGACCGTCAGTCTCTGCGCAGCAGGCAAGCACCACCGGCGCTTCACCAACGAACTTCTGTCCCTTGGCAGCATCGGATAATTGTTTTCGCAGGGTTGCATCTCGCACCACCACGAATCGCCACTCCTGCAGATTGCTCGCTGACGGTGCCATACGCGCTGCCTCAAGCAATCGTGATATTGTATCTTCTGGCACTTCTTTGTCTTGGAATGCACGCACACTCTTACGCTTCAAAACAGCTTCAAATACATCCATTGAGATACTCCTTTCATAATAACGTCTAAATCACCGGCAACAACAAACTGAGATGAAGTCGTAGTATGCTGTTGTCCGTGTGTATTTATTTGTTATACTATTTTTCCTTGCACGCAAAAGCAACCATTACTTGATTTCCGGGTATAGAAGGGGAACAGTGCATTTCATCCCCATAACATTTGAGCACTTTAAATCCAGCTTTTTCAAGTTCGTCTTTGTGCTCTCCGAGAGACCTTCTGCCACTTAAATCAGGAGGCATGTGTCCTGGAAAACTTACCTGAATATCTTCTCCATTTGGTAAACCAAATTTGTTTGTTAGTTCTGGAATATTCCATTCGTTTACTTCCTCAATCACAATTTCCTCATTTGGATTGAGTACATTTTTCTCAGAACTTTCATTGTGGAGAAACAGATATCCTCCGGGTTTTAAGACACGATAACACTCAGACAAGTGTTTATCACGAAGATGCTGTTCTCCTACAACGTGTAAAGACCAAATATTTACTGCAAAATCAAAACTCTCAGGGTTAAGACTCGTAGCAAACATGTCTCCTACAATAAATTCTACTGGCTCCTCATTTTTCTGAGCCAATTCATTTGCTTTTTGTACAGCAGTCGGTGAAATATCTATACCCGTCATTTGAAAACCCTGCTGAGAAATAGTAATAGAATTAATGCCTGTTCCGGATCCAAATTCGATCCCGGAAACACCCGGCACAAGGTTTACTGTTGATACAAATTTTTCCCAGGCATTGAGTATATGGCTGTCCATTTGTTTCTGCCTAAAAACTGATCCACTACCTAATATTTTCTCATAGCGTGTTTCGTGAACACGATAATAGTAATCTTTCGGAACTCTTATGACTCGTTTGCTTCTATTCTGCTTCATATATCTTCCTGGTATAACAATTAATATACAGACTCTTCTAAAATCAGAAAGAATTTCATATCTGAAAATGTATTGGTCTTTTACCCTGGTCAATGACTACTTACCTGACATAATAAGTTAACATATAAACTGTACCATGTAATTCCCCTGGATCAGGGGGAGCTGTTGAGGTGACAGGCTCTTAATAAGGGTTTAGATTATCGTGATCGCAGAAGAACTACCATGGAGGTTTCCTTAATGCATCCTATACTGTTCAAAATCGGTTCCCTTCCTGTTAATACCTACGG
>CAZUYF010000195.1:0-4045 GCA_964624675.1 uncultured bacterium | reverse complement strand
GCGCTTACCGCTGCCGCTCTGGCCGCCGCCGCAGCTACACCCGCATCGGAAACCGAAGCCTGCATGCCCTTCTCTTCAAGGGATGATGCCATTCTGATTATTGCAGGACACTGGCTGAGCACCCGCAGGGGGACTTCTATAGCTCTTTTCACTGCCGCCTCTACGTCTCCATCCTGCCTTGCAGCATCCATCCAGTCATTGAACGCGGCGGTATCATCATCGATAGCATTCAGAAGATCGTCCTTCACGGATTGGGCTTCGGGGGCGATCTCCCGCATAAGGTCCCAGTTATCTCTGCATTTTCTGTTCTTCATAGTCAGGTTGGCTACCATGGCGTCCAGGGAAGCCCCCAGAGCGCCGATGAGTGCTGCGGCTGAACCGCCCCCCGGCGCGGGGGAATCGGTCGAAAGCTCATCCGCGAAAGCGCTGCATGTTTTGCCGGAAAGGTTCACTTCCTTCTCGGTAACCATGTACTCTATGATCTTCTCATCCGGGTCGAATGGAGCTACATCTGTCAGACCCATTGATCTGATGGCTATCTCGATAAGTTCCTTCTGAGGGACACCGGTCGTCCTGCCCTGTCTTCCTGTTGCCGAAAGACCCGTATTCTGCTTCTCGATATAGAAGCGCCCGGCTTCCAGCATGGCGCTCAGCGGCAGAAGTCCGACCACTTCAGAACCCGTAACCCTGGCTCCAAGCTTTTCCGCTTCTTCCCTTGCCGTCTCGAATCCGATGTGAAGAGGAGTAACGGAGAGGTCGGTGAGATTCATAGTCACCTGGGCCGTATCGTACTCCTCTATGTACCAGCCCGTTGCCTTGCAGCACTGGAGTTTGCCCGGCTGCTTTGTTTTATTACCGTTCTCATCGCGTATGAATTTCCAGTTGCCGTCGCGAAGAAATCTGCCGTTGTCTCTTATTGTAAGGCCGATATCTCTTGCTACACCGGGATCCTTCGTGTTCAGGTTCACATTGTAGGCGATCAAAAAATTTCTGGCTCCAATTGTGCACACTCCGGTTTTCGCAACGCTCTCATTCCATTCGTTGGGGCCAAAATCCGGTTTCCATTCAGGTTTTCCAAGTTTGTCCGGAAGAGCTTCGTACTCCCCCTCACGGATGTTTGGTAGTTTCTCCCATTCCGGTTTTGAAGCAGCTTTTTCGTACAGGTAAACAGGTATTCCAAGTTCCTCTCCTACTTTCTTACCGAGACTTCGGGCGAGGTCAGCGCATTCCTCCATTGTTATACCGGAGACCGGTACGAAAGGACAGACATCTGTGGCACCGTGCCGCGGATGCTCACCTGTCTGCGTGCGCATATCGATAAGTTCTCCGGCCTTCTTTATAAGCTCAAAACACGATTCTACTACTGCTTCGGGGTTGCCTGCGATGGTGATAACCGTTCTGTTTGTTGCAGCACCGGGGTCAACATCCAGAACCCTGCAGCCTGCAACCTTCGATGCAGCCTTAACAACTTCATCGATCAGTTCTTTATTCTGCCCTTCCGAGATATTCGGAACAGCTTCGACTATTTTCCTTGACATCTGATCCTCCGATGAGAATGAAGGTATTCCTGAGAACAAAATTTTACTGTAGATTCAAGTGTCAAAGCTAGGAAAAGGTGCCCTGAAAGTCAACGATTTATGATGGGGGAGCTGATGTTGTGCGGAGTAGTTGAGGGGTTCTACGGCAAGCCCTACAGAGCGCGTCAGAGAGGGATTCTGATCCGCAATCTGTCACTTCTGGATGAAGCTGCTTTTGTATACGCTCCAAAGAATGACCCTTTCCATAGATTGAGGTGGAGAGAAGACTATCCAGCGGGGGAATGGTCTCAACTTGCAGATAATATCGTTGATGCTGCGGAATCCGGAGTGGAGTTCATATTCGGTATAAGTCCATGGCAATTCAACAACGGTGACTGCGAAAATCTGAGGAGAAAGGCTGAGAGAGCCGTTGATGCCGGTGCTTCCGGGATAGCGGTGCTCTTCGATGATATTCCGGAAACCGCTGATGGCTCACTTGCTGCTCGTCAGCTTGAGCTTGCTCGCAAAGCTCTCGATGGTTTTGACTGTGCGATTTACCTCTGCCCCTCCATTTACTGCACGGAATTTCTGGACAGGTACAAGGGCGGTGAATACCTTTCCGCATGGAGGGACAATGTGCCCCGCAGCTGGCAATCCTTCTGGACAGGGAACGGTGTGATATCCCGTGAACTGGATGAGAAAACCATGACCCGAGCGCGGGAACTGCTTGGCGGTGAACCGGTAATATGGGATAATCTCCTGGCCGATGATTACTGCCTGCGAAGGATATACCTCGCCGGTCTGCAGGGCAGAATACCTGATGGGTACTCGTACTTTCTTAACCCTTCATCATGTTTTCCGGTGGCTCTTCATGCCGTCTATATGGTTCTGCAGGCTTCCGGTGTCAGCTGCGGATTTCCTTCCGAACTGGGGGATATGCCCCAGGCCTGGGATATTCTCAGCGGTTTTCATTACCTTCCATGGTATCCGGGAGAAGGAACCGAATCCCTGTTCCGTGAACTTGAAAATGCCGTTTCGGACGGCCCTTCAGAACGGCTGATGGAGGAATTGGGACATATGTCAGAGGTTCTGGGTGCGTTCATCGATTCAATCGGGGAGATAGAGGAAGGTTTTGAGTTGATGCCTTACATCGTGGACGTCAAAAAAATTATCTGCTGGTGGGAAGATGTTCTTAAACTGCCTTCCCGGTCCTCCAGATTGTCAAGGTTAAAATATCTCATGTTTGAAAGGCTTCCCTTCGATCATCCGCTTGCAATGATCACAGCGGAGCTTGTAACGAACAGCGGAAGAGGGGAATAATGAATATCCAGCTGGCTGGATACAACACCGATATACAGAACAGGGGTAATACCCCGGAAACGCTTTCAGCCGCATATGCGCGAATAAGCCGGGATCCCAGGCCGATTAACGTTCTCCGGAAGGAAGCCGCTGCGGAAGTGGAGAAAGCAAGGGCATCCAACAGATGTATCATCTTCGATTACGGCCACGGATCGGTTGCAGAGCATGCAGTTTTCAATTTTGACATTCTTGATGTTTCAAGGCTTGCCGCAGAGGAGCTTCAGAGTTTCCGTCTGGCCAGTTTTACAGAAAAATCACAGAGGTACATCCGCATAGGTGAAGATCTTGTTTTGCCCCCTGAGCTGAACAGGGACGAGAATGAGAATTATCGCGAATGCGCCTCGAAACTATTTCAGATATACAACAGTATCTACGACGGCCTCCGCAGCAGCGGCCTAGCAAAGGACAGAGCGAAAGAGGATGCAAGGTACGTTCTTCCTCTTGCCACTGCCTGTCAGATGGGTATGACAGTCAACGCCAGAGAACTTGAGCTTATGGTGAGAAGGTTGTCATGTCATCCTTTTGCGGAAGTAAGAATGATTGCCGCCAGACTTCTTGAACTGGCGATGGAAGCCGCTCCTTCTCTGTTCCTGTTCCTCGAGCCCACAGCCATGGACTCGTTCGCTCATTCTTTGTCTCCTGTAGAGTCCCCTCCACACGAAAACGTAATGCTGCTTGATTGTGATGACGATGCAAAGGTAGGGTCCCTGCTTGTTCAATGGAGCACGGGAAGCTCCCTTGATTCCGCAGTGAAGATGTGGTCTGAACATGATGGACAGAGCAGGGAGGAGCTCTTCAAGGATGCACTCCGGGGGCTCGGGATACATGATTCCCTCCCCAGGATATGGGAATTCTTCAGAGCTGAATTCCAGCTGGTTCTTTCTGCAACAGCTTACGCCCAGCTGAAAAGACACCGCATGTGCAGCAGGCTTGTCTCGGTCTACGATCCGATTCTTGGAGTAACGGTTCCCACTTCCATTTCCGATGCCGGTCTTGAGGATGATTTCATGAAAGGCACGATTGAAGCGGAAAGAACAGCAGGCTCACTGGGGAAGCTGTATCCCTATATGCTGACAAACGCCCACAGGAGAAGGGTGGTTCTGGGCATGAATGGACGAGAGCTCTACCATTTTTCAAGGCTTCGGGAAGATGCACATGCCCAGTGGGAT
>CAZUYF010000194.1:0-4063 GCA_964624675.1 uncultured bacterium | reverse complement strand
TTCATGAAGCTTGTTCCGGATATGAAATTCATGGTGAGTTTCCGTGCAAACCTTGCCAATATCTTCATGGGGGCGGTCACGCCATCTCAGAGCGCGGGAGGGCCAGCCCAGATGTACATTTATTACAAGGCAGGTGTTTCGGTTGGGAAATCCCTTTCGGTAAGCCTGCTGAACTTACTTGGAACGCTGATCTTTTTCATCGTCGCTGCAGTTCTGGCACTAAGTGTTCTTGGTGACTCATTCAGCAGAACGATGTACAGCCTTATCATCTTCTGTTTCATCGTATTCGTTACCGAGCTTATCGTTGTCGTCCTGATAGTACTGAGGCCAAGCCTCTTTCTGAAGTTCGCGCCATGGCTGGCGAAGAAACTCTGTTCCTGGCTGCCTAAATTCGAGAACAGGATCAACAGAATAACCGACCGATTCATCACTGAAGTAAACGCTTACAGGGACTCCTGCAGACTTTTTATCACCGAGCATCCATTCATTCTGATACTGGCCATCTTCCTGACATGGGTACTCTATCTGAACAAGTTCATCCTTGCTTATTTCATAATGCTCGGGCTTGGATCATCCGGGCATTTCGTGCAGGTACTCTGCATACAGACGCTGGTTCTCTTCATCTGCTATTTCTCTCCGAGTCCCGGAGCAAGCGGTGTGGCTGAACTAAGCATTGCAGCTCTCATGGCTTCTGTCATGAGTGCGGATACACTTAGTGTCTTCACTCTCCTTCAGCGTTTCTTTCTTCTGTACATACCTGTGATACTGGGCGCCATCGTAGTCTTCAAAGAAACAGGTTCATCCCTTAAACAGATAAAACCTCCGTCTTAACCTCTGCCCTTAACTCCTCATGCTGCCCAGAAAGTTGAGGAATTCCTCCCCCCTCTTGAGGTAAAGGAGCAGTTCCCGCTCACCTCCATTCGGCAGGCTGAATACGACTGAGATTTCATTGTATCCAAAATAACTCTTCTTTTTCACAACCGACCTGATGTCGGTAATGGGAACTGAATGATCAAGGTCAGCATTGAATGGCTTGACCAGCAGGCCGAAAAGACCATGGAGTTTTACCTGAAGATGAGTGGCAGAAAGACTGACTGTTATGCATTTCCAGGTGTTGACCGATTTCGTCCAGCCGTTCTTCTGTGATTGTGCCATTGCGTACTGTTCCTGGAAGAGCAGACTGCCATGGGACATACTGTCGAATTCTGCACTCATATTTTACCCTCCTCTGCGCTTCCTATATCCAACTCCTGGCTTTAAGATGTACACGGTTTCGACCGGATCTTTTTGCGATGTACAGAGCCGAATCGGCAAGAGCAATGGTCTCTTTTACACTTCCCGATGAGACTTCTGTGACCCCTATGCTGCAAGTTACACGGAGATCGCTCCCATCAGGCAATATATGACGGGTTTCCTCCATGGCTTTCCGCAGTCTTTCAGCCAGTTCCTCTGCCCCCTGAATATCGGTCTCTGGCATTACAACGCAGAACTCCTCCCCCCCGTACCTGCCTGCAAAATCGGTCTCCCGCAGAATTTCCGTTATGCTTGAAACTGCCGATACAAGAACAGCATCACCGGCCAGGTGACCATGAGTATCGTTCACTACCTTGAAATAATCAAGATCTATCAGCATCGCAGTCAGTGGCCTGTCATACCTCTTTGCCCTGATGATCTCCTCTTCGAATCTTTCCATCAGGTACTGACGGTTGAATAGTCCTGTAAGAAAGTCGGTTCGGGCCAGGCGCTCCAGTTCCATTTTTGCATGAACCCGCCGTGTAATATCCAGCACTATCGTATCGAAATATAACAGCCTGCCCTCCGCGTCGAAAAAACCCCGAGCATCGAATGAGGCGATCAACTCGTCACCGTTCTTACGTCTGAGGTGAACCTCGTAATCGAGGACAGAACCCTCTTTTCTCAGGCGTTCTATCATTACAGCACGCTGTTCGATATCAACCCAGATATCCTTGAGGCTTACATTCTGCAGATCTTCAAATGAATCGAAACCCATCATTCTTATGAGAGCGCTGTTCGCCGTCTGAAGTAATCCATTCCCGGTACCCCTGTAGATGCCGACGGGCAGATTCTCCTGCAGATTTCTGTACTTATGTTCGATCTCGGTAAGAGCATGGGAAATCGTTTCCGGATCATCAGCGGGGATCCATTCGGTCAGGAAAACAGTATTGTTGTCTCTTTTACTGTAAAGTGAGTCGGTCTCTATTCTGAATATGGTTTCCACCCCTGCGAAAGATAACTTGATGAGAAATGAGAAACGGTCTCCGGGGGGAAGTGCAGCAAGCCTTTCGAAGTAGGATTCGTATTCATCTTCATTAGAGAACCCGAGGACCTCCGAACCGTCTTCGGCTATCCCGACCATCTGGGGAAACGAATCTCTGAACGCTTTACTGGTAAGAATAATGTGTGCTCTGCTGTCTACCACTGCAATTCTGAGTGAAGACTTCCAGAACAGCTCTGTCAACAGCTCGTCGGAATAATCATTCATGGCATATCCTGTTCATTTGCTTCTTTCCTCAGCCGCTGTGAGAGTAATCTGAGCGAGAGGCCTTCGCCGCTGATCCTCCTGAAGAGTTCCGGGAAAGAATACCTCCCGGAAGCACCGATCACCTCATCCAGAACAAACCTGCCGAATAATTCCGGTCTGTCGATAATGTCAGAAATGCCTTCCCTTTTCAGAAAGACCTGCTCCAGCATGTCACAAGTCAGATCTCCCAGAAGATAATTGTGGAAGTAGATAGGATGTGTTGTGTAGTGTATAGTACTGGCCCATAGCGGCAGGTCAGAGTATGGCTGCTCGCCCAGAACTTCCATGTTCGTCTGCCAGAGCAGCTGGTGAATATCATCGATGTTCTCTATTCTGCTGCGATAGAGAGCCTGATCGAAGAGGATTCTGGATACCGCTCTGAGCTGGTTTGCACGGGTCCAAAGCTTAAGCCTTCTGAAATCCATTCCAGTCTCCTCTGGCTTATCAGCGAAGAACCCTGAGTAGAACGCTTTGTGCGTGCGGAATCTGCCGAAGAGATTCGCAATTCCCTCGGAGACGATACCGCTGATACCCATATTCAGGATAGTCTCTTTCGGATCGGTGGTGAAGCTGTGAACTGCGTGACCGGTCTCGTGAAGAAGAACGCCGTACTCGAAATACCTGTCCCTCACGTTTGCTAGAATCCTGGAATCCACTCCTGTCTCTACAGGGAAGTTGTATCCCCATTCGGATTTATTCTTCCTCGGGAAAATGTCATAGGTAATGTTCATTCCGGTTATGTCGATGCCGAACAAGCTGAACAGTTCACTTATCGGTCTGTGATAATCGGCCATACTCACATGCCGGTTCAGTTCCGGAGCGATCTTCCCGGAGATAAAGGCATCATCCCATGGCATTACATCGGGATCACCAATGATATCCTCACCGAAACCGGAGCGGATCTTCCTCATCAGCGGAAGTACCGAGTTTACCTCATCTTTCCAGGAATCGAACATGCCAGGATCCAGTTCCTGCTGCTCAAGCTGATAGTGTACAAAATCGGGAGCTCCATACTCCTGGGCAAATTCCTTTCTCATATCCAGGAGCTGCAGAAATCCTGTGTTCACCAGGGGAACGTTCACCTGGGTTCTTGCCAGGCAGGCTTTCCTGCGGAGATCCCGGTCGGGTTCGGATATTAGAATTCGTGCTATCTCCGGTGATGTCATCTCTCGGCCGGCAACGGTACAGCGGTGTGTATTCAGAACGGAGGAGAGTTCGTTTGTCTTCTCCTGGATCGCCAGAGACAGCTCGTTGAGTCTCGCAGAGAGGTGGAACGGCCTGAAGGTCATCTCCATTATCTGTACGCGCCGCAGGTCAAGCGAGGAGAGATCAGCGGCCAGGAGGTCCTGTATCGTGTTCCAGCTCTCCTTGCTTTTCATTTTCTCCTGCATTTCCCGCTCGACGTCCATGATGCCGAAATCGTACCCGGTTGTATACTTCGCCCATGCCAGCCGGCTGGCTTTCACATCCAGCTCCCGAAGTTCCTCTGCTATTGCGAATAGTCTGTTCATCCCGACTCTT
>CAZUYF010000193.1:0-4139 GCA_964624675.1 uncultured bacterium | reverse complement strand
TCCTGCAATTATTATTTTCATTTTGACCCCTGTTAAAATTAATCTGAATTATTTCTTCGCTTACTTAAAAACCGGTGGAGGACGGATCGGCGAGTAATGTAGGGCTACCCCCCCCCAGCTAAATAAACAGTATCTGGATTGAATTGATCTAAATTGCTTTGATGCGATGGTGTTGTATCAGACAGGTTGAAGTGATTTGAATTGTTCGCAGATATGGAAGTTGTTGTATTGATCTGTTTCTGAATGAACCCCTGATAAGAATCGTATGATCTCATTTGAAGATTATAACTGCATGTTTTATTTAATCAAGTGCTTTCAGAGGTAATATTGAAAAGCCCCGTCTTCATTTAGATACAACTGGTTATTACTGCAAACCAATTACCAAAATATTCATCACAATAAGAAAGATATGAAATGAGGCTGCCTGCGAATTGAGGCAGCCTCATTTATTGTTCAGTCATCCACCAGTTTAGATATCAACATCCATGTCATCAAAGTCGAACTCGTCGTCCAGATCCTGGCTCAGGTCTTCAAGTTCAGCGTTGCACTCTTCACAGACAACAAGATGAGGAGGGTTGATATGCCCGCAGCTGGGGCACTTGTTCTCGTCCGATCCGTCTGATATGTCATCGATATCTACGTCGAGATCGTCGCCTCCGGCCTCTTCAACATCCTCAATCAGTTCGTCATCTTCTATGTCGATAATATCTTCAGAGGTAGTGCTCGCTGCGGATTTAACCGATGTTTCCAGCCCGGGAACACCTGCGGAGGTCGCGTGGTCAACATCACTGAGCACTCCGTTCAGATCATTCAGTTCCTTCCGAAGCTTATCAAGGGATCCAGAAGTCTGATCACGATCGGATTCCGACTGATTGAGTTCATTCTTGAAGTCATCATTTTCATGATTGAACTCTCCAAGCTTTGCTCTGATCTGGAGTTCATCAACCTGATCCGACTGCTCTGTAAAAACCTTTTCTTTGTTGCTGATCTGAGCCGCAAGCTCTTTTGCCTTCTTTTCGAGGGAACCTCTCTGCTCGTTTATCTTCTCGAGCACCGACTGAAGCTTGGTACTGTAGTCCTCTCGGATCTTCTGGTACACCCTGGCGTTAGTATCCGGTTTCATGGTCTCCAGATTATTCAGGCGACCGACAAATTCTTCCCTGCGATCAAGCAGGTCTAGAATCTTTTTCTCAAGTACCTCTGCCATGCTCTCCTCCTAGGATAGATTATCTATTTGTTTTCACTTAATATTTAATACAAGCTCAATTGTCTTTTATAAATGTCCGCTTGTCAAGGTGAAGATCAACCGGGAAAAAACCAGAAGGTGGTCAACACCTGTTTTTACTCCAATGTCAGCTTCCGCAAACGCCTCTGCAGCGACGACTGTATCAACCTTGCAGGCGGTTCTTGTGAATTTCATAAGCTTGTCAAGAAGTGGATACCTCGCTCCTGTTTTCGATGATACTTCCCGATTGCCCCCGCCTCCCTCAACAATTTCCATTGCCCGGATAACCTTCTGCCATAAACTGAAAAGGTAAGCGATCATTCCTACCGGCTCCTCCCCGTATTGCAGAAGAGACCATGCAGCATCCACTGCTTCCCCCCTTTTGTCACTGAAAATCATATCTCCGAGATGGAAGATATCAGCCCCTCCCTTTCCCGAGATGACTTCTATCATTCCGTCTCTGTCAATCCGGGCTCCCGGACCATGGTAAAGGGCCAGTTTTGCCACAGCATCCGATAGTCTTCTGAGATTCCTTCCCGAAAACTCTATCAGAAGCTGAACTGTATCCCTCGTCAGCTTGATATTCTCCTCGGAAGCCAGTCTTGAAGCCCAGCCGGGCATATCACTGTCGAAAGGCTCGTAGCATATATAGAAAGGCACTGCTTTCTCCAGTTTCCGCAGTACCGCAGATTCCCTCGGAACTTTCGAAGATGATATGAAAAGGGCTGAATCGATGAGCCCTTCTTTCACAGCATCAAGCAGTTCCGGTACTACAGCTTTCCCGAGTTTGTGAATATTCGATATCACTATCAGCTTACCCGCAGAGAAAAGTGAGTTCTCAAGAAGATGCCTTTTCAGGTCACCCTCTCGGAGCTCAACTGCATCGAATCGGAATATTTCGTAATCCAGCTCTTTGCTGAATTTATCGACAACTTTACTCTGAAGCCGTCCAGACTGGTAGATATCCGGTCCTGCCGCTACAAGTACCAATCCTCCTGCAGCATTACTGGCCAAGTTGTGCATTTCACTGTATTTCCTGATTTTCATATTGCCTTTTTCAGCTTTAGTGTATACTGACAGACCTTGCATAATGCATTGAAGGTGTGTATTTTTGCTTCTTCAAAAAACCAATCCAGTTTCGGGGGAGAATGATGTTAACCTGGTTAAGAGATAACGCTAAGATATTCCTGATCGCTACAATTGTCATATTTGTTGCCCTTATCTTTCTGAGATGGGGTATGGGAGAAGGAGACAACACTCCTCGAAACCCATATCAGCGCCCTGTAGCTACGGTGAATGGCAAAGATATTCTGCCTGATGAATACCAGCAGGCCCTTCAATCCTGGAGTCAGCAGTACCGCTCAATGCTCGAACGGAGCGGCAACCCTGATCCCGAGTCCATGATGCTTCTCATGAGCGCTCAGATATCGGAGGAGGCTTTTCAGGGTCTTATCGATCAGAAGCTTCAGGGAATATACATGAAGGAGCACAACTGGCAGGATTTCACAGTGGAACAGGCTGAGGAACTGCTCATCGCTCAGATCGGCATGCAGAACCTGGGTGAAATGACAGCCAGAGAATATCTTGATATGATAAAATCAGAGCAGCCCGGAGTTTATCAGCAGTACCTTTACCAGACATATATGAGCGCCAGCACCCTTAGATTCCCTCTTGCTTCCGGAATGGTCAGCATGGTCAGCCTTGAGGAGGTTGATTATCTGATCTTAGACACTCGCGGACAGATAACAGCCAGGTATATAGTTATCGATGCTATACCTCCCCTGCCAGACGAAGAGTACCTGAGAGAGCTTTACGAAACAAAACCGGATTTCTTTACCAGACCAGCCGGTTCTCTTCTGCGGTATATCACTGTTCAGGTTCTTCCTGATGAATCAGATCTGGAATTCACCCTGAACAGAATCGATTCCCTTGTCTATTCCGCCCCGGGTGAGCATATAGCAGCCACAAGATCCCAGATCGCAGGAGTATTCGGGGACAGCATCAGAATGGAAACCGGAGAAAGAACGGAACCTTTCCTGAGCATGTACTCCGGGAATCCATCCATTCAAAGTTATCATGTCCTGCTTCTTGACTCTCTCCGCGAATCCGCTATTACCTTTACACTTGATTCAGTGACTGTTCAGGATGACACTCTCTTTTTCCAGAGCTGGGAAATACCGCTTCTGCCACAGTATTCAACGGTAAGAAGAATTATGTGGGATCTGGAACTGGGCATGGAGGACATGCTCGCCGAACCCATTCCCGCCGTTCCTGATTCTCTCCTCATAATTGATTTCGGGGAAATGCTGGTTGAGGAGGACACTCCTATCTCAAGCATCGTTTCCGAAGAGCTTTTAGCGTTCGCATCTGACACTCTCTGGATAGATGAATTAGGTCCCGTATTTTTCAATCCTTCCTACCTTGGCGGATACCCTGCGTTCACCATGACCCGAAGACTGGAGTACTTCCCCCCTGATACTACCATATACGAAGAAGCTCTTGATTCCGGTCTTCTGTTCGAAGCCGCCATGTATACGATCAGAAGGGAAACTGCAGGTGTTAAAGCTCAGGAGATTATGGATGATATCCGCAGCAGTGGTGTCAGCCTGGCGTCGTACGCTTCCGCAGAATCACTTCAGGTTCATTCGATTCCTTCCTTCACAGCGGCGCAGATCAGGCTCAATGCCAGAATGGATCCGGATGCAGCAGGAGGAATCCTCTATTCCGCGGAATTCGCTGAAGCGGCTCTTATCGCCCCTGAATTCCAGATCATCGGACCTTTCATGACTGGAACCAGCTGCGTTATTGCTGAAATACTTTCAAGGCAGGTCTCAACAGAGGATCAGAACATGCAGGTATTGACTTACATTTCCGCCCAGTATGGCCATGAAATGCTAGGATCCGAGTACATTAT
>CAZUYF010000192.1:0-4176 GCA_964624675.1 uncultured bacterium | reverse complement strand
GGCGTAAATGTCACCGGTATCTTCATCGATATCATAATCCTGACCTTCGCCGACTCTACCGGCATATACCTCAACATCGTCGGACCAGTCTACGAACGGCCTTCCAGAGGAACCTTCATCTTTGTAGGAAAGGGCTCTGTCGATAGGTGAGGAGTACTCGTAAGCGGAAGTGGGATCGTTGATGTCCGCAAGAGTCGATACGTCGAGTGGTTCAGGAACCGGGGCGTAGCCCAGATTATCAGGGTTGTCAAGTGATAACCCAATGATTGTGTGATCCTGGTTCTCAATCCCGAAATCTTCTGTTGAGCCATCGTATACAGTCGCAAAAAGCAGACTGACGGATAGCAGGCTTATTACTAAGAACTTCATTTCTTCCTCCCTGGTTTCCCCGGCCTATAGTCAAGGCCAGGATTTGATTATCAGTTACCGTCTATAAGGGTCCCGGATTGTTTCTTCTTGCCCTCCTTTCCGTTTGAAGTGTTCACTGTATCCTCGAAGCGAAAGCCGCAGATGGAACAGTATTTCGCGAATACGACTCTGATCTGCGCCTTGCATTCGGGACATTTCGAGATCAATGCAAGCCCGCAGTACGGACAGGTTGCATCTCTGTCTATTCCCAGGTAATTACAGCGCGGACATATCTTTTTTTCTGTTTTGCTCATGGGGAGGAGTATAAATGACAGCGTTAAAAAAGTGTTAAATATAGAAAGTGGATTCGCTAAATCAGTTCGATGAAGTAATTTTGTCGTAAAGTTTGACTGTTTCGGGTCCCGGTGCGGTATCGAATTCCGCTTTAAGACATTTACAGAGATGCTCGAACTGCCGTATCGCGCCTGTTGTGTCTCCCTGATTATGGAGGCCATGCATGATGATCCTGCATGCCTGTTCGTTGCATGCATCCAGCAGCAGAAGCCTCTTCGCAAGAAGTATCGATTCATGCCATTCGACCCGATCAATGCATCTTATAGCCAGCCAGAATAACAGCTCTCTCATGGTGTTTTTCAGCTCATCCTGCTTGTCAGCTACTGGCAGACTGTAAAATTCAGGCAGGAAGTAACCCTTGTATAAACTGACTGCTCTGCGTGCCCTGTCCTCCGCAGGATGGAATTTTCCGGATTGCTTAAGGGTTTGCCACTCTTTCGCAAGCGAATCAAACGTCCATAGATCCGCCCGGACGAACTCTCTGTCAAGCGCAAGAAAAGAACCTTCCTGACGGATAGCCTGACAGCCCAAGACTTTATTGAGATTTGAAAGCGCAACCCGCAGGTTCAACATTGACTTTTTCTTGGTTGTCTCCGGCCAGAGATGGGAAGCCAGTATCTCTCTGGTCGTACCGCGAGAGCCGGATTGAACAAGAATCAGCGCGAGCAGTTCCTGTGATTTTCTGGTCTTCCATTCCCTGTTTGCCACTACGTCCGCGTCGCCGGGTCTCTTGACAGCCAGACCGCCGAATGTGGATACTTCTATTCGATCAACACTGATATCGTCCATCATTTCGCTGATCAGTTCAGCAGCATGGTCGAATCCGCCCTTCTTCGAAGCTACATCGTAAAGACGGGTAATTTCTGCTGTAGCCTGCATTATTGACAGGATTTCCAATCCCTCCATGAATATGGTCTCTCCCTGTGACCCCCCCATGGCGAGACCGAATTCAACCAGTATTTCGCTCATGTACGGCATTTCCCCTTTTGCGAACAGTTTGCTTTTCGAGTCCTCCAGATTGCGCAGCGCTTCAGGCTGCATATCCCTGTGCAGAAGGATCAAAGCCTTTACACCAAGAGCGATTCCGTATCGCATTTCGGAGTGCAGTTCTTTTGATTGTTTCAATACCCGGTCAATTAGTTCCTCTGCAACTTCAAGTTCGTTCTTCTTTAAATGGATATGGCTTTCCATGATTTGAATGTCGTAGTGCATCTGCCTGGATATTCTATCCTCGGTTATCCCTCTCAATATCGATTCAGCCGTTTCAATATCGCCCAGCCTCAGGAGTGTTTTCGCTTTGCCGATCTGAGCATTCAGCTTCAGCCTCGGGTTATTGATACTGGCTGCTTTTTCTAAGGTCTGGTCGAAAAAACTGAGAGACTGCTTGTACTCACCCTTGTATCGGAAGTACGATCCAATGTAGAGAAGATTGATTCCAATCAATGGCTCCAGACGGAGCAGCTCTGCTTCTTTATTTGAATCGTTGAATCTTTTCAGCGCAGAATCAAGTTTGCCCATTGCCATTTCAATAAGCCCCAGATTTGAGCTGGAATACCCGGCATGATGAAGGAGATGCTGCATCTCTACTATCTTCCGGGCTCTGATAAGATACTGATGTGCCTTATTTACATCTCCCTTTAAATACGAGACTAATCCAAGATTTGTATACACCTTGTACAACGCTTCAGGAGCCCTGTTCTCGGGTATTTCTGCAGTTAGCCTTATAGCCTCCCGTTCAGACTCCTCCAATAGTTCTTTTCTTCTCTGAAGAAGACAGTGCTCAACAACAAACGTCCAGTAGAATGAATCCTCTGTCTTCAGAAGTGAGAGGCCTTTTTCGTAGAACTTTTCCGCTTTCTCAATGTCCTGGGTGATCAGTGCTTTATGAAAGAGTATCCGGTAGGTAAGTGCCGCTTCTTTATTGAGATCATTGTGAATCAGCTCCATGACAAGATGCTCTGATTCATCAGATGACAGACAATCCCTGCCCATCTTCCATGAGAGGTAGTTGAACTCAGCAGTGATCTTCAGTCTCTTTGTATCCTCCAGAGGAATCCTGTCAGCTATTGTTCCTGCAATATTCAGGTATTCCCAGGCAATGGGGTATTGGTAGCTGCTCAGCATCAGAGCCATGGACACTTTGTAAAGGTGGCAGGCGAGTTCCTCGGTTTCTTCCGATGGAAGCAGATCCTTTGTCATGTGGAACAGGATCTCCTCATCGCTTCTATTGCATTCCCTTAGAATACCAGCCAATTTGCGATGCAATTCCCGCCTTCTGCTTGTCGGAATCCTCCGGTAGTGCAATGTGTGGATAAGTGGATGGGCGAACTGCTGCATATCATCAGGTTCAGTAATCATACCTGAAGCTATCAGGATACTGTTTGACCTGTGGAATTGCTCCTCTGGCACTGTATCGAATAATTTTCGAAGCAATTCCGGGCTGAAACGCTCACCAATTACAGCAGCTCCCTGCAGCATGTTCAATTCTTCTTCAGCTAAACTTCCAAGGCGATAATGTATAACACTATCAACTGTTTCGGTTATAGTGAAATCTTGATAATCGTCCTCGGTCTGCCATCCGTTTCCGCCTTTATCCTGGTGGATTATGTTCTGGCGGTTAAGAGCTTTGAGTATTTCCTCGATGAACAGAGGGTTGCCTTTCGTGATCGCAAAAAGCCAATTTGTGAAATGATTGGGAAGGCCGCCTTCGAACTTCCCGCACAAATAAGCTTCCGTCTCTTTCCGTGAGAAGTTTGAAAGATTGATATTGATTACAACGCGATCCGTATTGAACTCATCTATTATTCCCTTCAATACAGGATTATCTATTTCCGAACGTGCTGTTCCCACTATCAGAATTGACTGTTCAATTATCCTCTGAACAAGATAATTCAGCAGCTGAACAGATTCTCCACTCATCCATTGTATGTCATCCAGGATCAGAACAAGAGGTTTGGATTTGGACAGATCTTCAAAAAACCGCTGAAAAGAATATAAAAACGAGGTGTTGTCAACTGGATGCGCCAGGTCCGGCAGGTTAACCGGATAGTAATTCCTGAGATCAGGTATGAGATGAGTGAAGTGCGGGACGATTTCCGGAGCAAGGTATTTCAGAAGCCATGACTGGTTATGCTCCAGATCACATAAATAGTACTTGATCATCTGAGTGAAAGGCGAGAAAGGTTTTACATCATCTTTTATAACTTTGCCATGCAGGATGTGAAGATCACGCTCTTTAATCCTGCCCATAAACCGGTTAAGAAGCCATGTCTTTCCTACACCGATCTCTCCCTTTATCAGGACAAAACCACCGCTGTAATTAAGCGCTTCATCTAATTGCTGATTCAGCAATTCCAGTTCCTGCTGCCTGCCGGTAAATGGAGTTAGTTGCTGCAAGTAGAGTCCTTCCAGGTTGTGAATGATATTTTGTTTAATATCCAGAAAGAACTATCCAATGTCCATGCAGAACCGAAT
>CAZUYF010000191.1:0-4231 GCA_964624675.1 uncultured bacterium | reverse complement strand
CCGGATACCATAAGCCGGCTTGAAGACAGCCGCGGCATTACCGGCAGGGTTACTATTGCCCCCGAAGCGGGCACGGAATCACTGAGGCAGAAGATGAACAAGCCCATATCCGATGAAGTTATCCTCAATGCAGTTGACACCATCTTCAAACTGGGAGCAAAAGGGGTAAAACTCTATTTCATGGTTGGGCTTCCGGAGGAATCCGATGAAGATGTAACCGGGATCGGTAAACTGGTATTGAAAATAGCGGCCATTGCTCGAAAACACGGCCGTAATCCCAGAAAAAGCATTACAGCCGCCCTTTCTCCTTTTGTGCCGAAAGCACACACACCTCTGCAATGGTCACCTCAGTTGGATGAGAGTGAACTCTGGCGCAGAATACGATTGGTGAAGAAGATCTGTGGGAAGAAAGTATCTCTGAGCTGGAACAGCCCCAGGATGGCTGTTCTAGAGGGGCTGCTTTCGCTGGGTGATGACGGAGATACCGCTGATATGCTGGAGAAAGCCGTGCAGCAGGGGGCAAGATTCGACGCATGGACCGACAGATTCAGATGGGATATATGGAAAGATATAATCGAAGATTACGATCACCTGCGTACACGGCTGCAGGCAGGTACCCAGCCAGGATTGGACCTTCCATGGAGTTTTATCTCCACGGGTGTTTCAGAGACGTTTCTTGAAGCGGAGAATAAACGCTATTCCGAAAGCCGGGACACTCCCGACTGCAGAGAGGAGGGATGCAGAGGATGCGGAGCCTGCTCCGGAACCCCCGCCGGCAGTGAAACTCCCACCCTGGATCTCACCTTATCAAATACCGCAGCATCGCCGGGATGCACTGCGGTACTGAGAGTGCGGTATTCAAAGACGGAATGTGCTGCATACACTTCCCATCTTGATATGGTACGGATGTGGGGAAGAGTATTGAGACGCTCTGATTTGCCTGTATCGTGGTCTGATGGTTATGTTACAAGGCCTAGAGTGCATTTTGGTCCTCCTCTTCCACTTGGTATAGAGAGTATTGCAGAGTATATAGATATAGAATTGACTACAATATCTGCAAGCGGGGCAGAAGAGCTTCTCAACCGGTTCATGCCTGCAGGTTTCGCGGTTGAGGAAACTTGGATGCTGGCCCCGGATACTCATCCCCCTGACGGAGGCTCAGCCGCAGCTGGATATATTGTATCGTCGGATTGCGCAGAATGGACACAGGAGGAAGCCAGAAGGATTGCTGAGTTGCTTGGCAGAAACGAGCATGTACTCAGCGTGAATGAAAATAATAATTGTGTCGAATTTATGACACTGACGGATAGCAGAAAATCCCGTCCGGATCTGCTTATATCCGAAATACTGGATTACCAGGTGAAAATTAAACGGACGGATATATTTACTTGTTACGACAGTAATTGCTGGAGATCATACAGGTCTCACAGCGAAGATATGGAGAAGAAGTTCTTTGAAAGTTGATTTTATAATTAACTCCCATCCGGAAGTCACAAGAATTGGAATTCTTGAAGACGGAAGATTGATGGAGATAATAGTTGAAGACGGCAATGAGAAAAGACAGGTAGGAAACATTTACCTGGGTAAAGTCAATGCCGTACTGCCAGGTATGCAGGCGGCCTTTGTTGATATAGGTCTCGAAAGAAGCGCCTTTCTGCATGTAAGTGATACACGTTCGGGCGCGGTGAATGCGGAGATGTTCGCAAAATCCCTTGCCAGCGGTTTACCCGCAAGTACCAGAGAGGTAAAGGATCCTATAGAGAAAGTGCTGAAAAAAGGACAGGATATCCTTGTACAGGTTACAAAGGAACCCATCGGGACCAAAGGCGCGAGGGTCAGCACCAGGATCTCAATTGCGGGAAGATACATCGTCAGTATGCCTGGTGAATCCGTCACCGGGATATCAAGGAAGATCAGTGACAGGACTGAAAGAGCAAGACTCAGGAAGATCCTGTCCACAGTAAAGACACCCGGATACGGCATTATCGCCAGAACTGCCGGAATCTCACAGGACGAAAAATCTTTCAAGGTCGATATGGATACGATTGTGCAAAGATGGAAGGAGGTCGGGCAATCCGCTCTTAAGAAGAAAGCCCCTTCCCTTCTTCACCAGGAACAGGATGTCGTGACTATTACCATGAGGGATCTGGTCACCCTGGGTACCAATTCCATAGTTACCGATTCCAAGACGGTAGCAAGAGAAGCCAAGAAGTATCTGAAAACCTATGCCGGCGGCATGACGGGCAAAGTAAAGTATTACAGAGGAAAAACCCCGATATTCGACCATTTCGGAATAGAGCAGGAAATAACGGGGATAATGGACAGGGAAGTTTCCCTTAAAAGCGGTGGGTCACTTGTCATAGAGCATACCGAAGCTCTTGTAGCAATCGATGTTAACACAAAAAGGTATGTTGGCAAGAAGAAACAGGAATACACTATCCTCAAGACCAATCTGGAAGCCGCAACGGAAGTTGCGCGCCAGCTCCGTCTGCGCGACCTCGGCGGAATTATCGTCATTGATTTTATCGATATGGATTTTCCTGATCACAAGGAGAAGGTTCTCAATACCCTCAGGAGCGAACTGGGCCGAGATAGATCGCCTACTAAAACATGCCAGGTCAGTCCCCTCGGGCTCGTTGAGATGACAAGGAAAAGGGTTCGCCCGAGCGTTTTTCAGTCTCTCTCACAACCCTGCACCTGCTGTGGAGGTTCGGGCAGGGTAATGTCTACAGTATCGACCGCAACCAGGCTGGGACGGTTTATTGAAAGAGCATCCCTTGATAAGATGCACAGGAATCTTGTGATTTCCGTTCATCCTAAACTTGCCGAGTATCTGCATGAAGAGGAGGGAAAGAGGATGAATCATATTGCGTCTATTTCCCATCTCAGCATCGATATACGGGAGGATGACCAGCTCAGAGTTGATGAATTCAAAGTGTATTCTTTAAATGTACATGAAGAGATAACAAGTCTCTACAGTCGTTCAGGGTAATCCTGATTTACTGACTGATGGAATTAAATGTTAAATGCGGAGGTGAATAGTTGTACGCAATAATTAAAACCGGTGGATTCCAGTTCAGAGTGGAACCCGGTATGAAACTGAATGTCCCCAGAATCGTATCTGGAGAAGGTGATTCGATTAACCTTGATAAAGTTCTCCTGGTCGGTGAAGGCGATGATGTAGAAGTTGGAACCCCTCTCATCGCAGGCGCTTCAGTAGAAGCGGAAGTGATCGAGCACGGCAGGGGAAAGAAAATCATCGTCTACAAGCGGAAACGGCGTAAGGGATACGAAAGAACACAGGGTCATCGCCAGGATTACACACGGATAGAGATCAAATCAATTAGCAAGGGATAAAGATCTTCATGGCGGAATCTGTACTGTCCGGAAGAAAATTCGGAAAGGAAGTGCGGAGAAACCTCGCTGAGGAGATTAACAGAATCGGCGGCCGGCCTCCTGGGTTGGCCGTTGTTATTGTTGGAGACGATCCGGCAAGCCGTGTATACGTTTCCATGAAGGAGAAAGCCTGCGGTAAAGTTGGAATAAACAGTACTGTAATAAGACTTGACGAATCGGTCTCGCAGGAGGAGCTTCTTCTTCAGATAGACAGACTCAATCAGGATACATCGGTCGACGGTATGCTGTGCCAGCTTCCTCTTCCCGATCATATTTCTGCCGATATTGTAGCTTCAGCGATACTTCCCGAAAAAGATGTAGACGGGTTCCATCCCATAAATGTGGGCAGATTATGGAGAGGGGAAGATGGCCTCTTCCCATGTACTCCTGTAGGTATCATGGCTCTCATGAAATACCACAATATCGAAATTGACGGCGCTGATGCCGTTATAGTTGGAAGAAGCAACATAGTGGGCAAACCTATGGCTGCGCTTCTTCTTCGGGAGAGCGCAACGGTTTGCGTGGCTCATTCCCACACCTCCGACCTGGAGGGTCTCTGCAGCAAAGCCGACATACTCATAGCTGCCGTGGGTCGTCCCCGTTTCATAACGAGGGAGTTCGTCAAACCCGGAGCAACTGTTATTGATGTCGGTACCAGCCGAACCGAGGATGGTCTTTCCGGTGATGTCGATTTTGAAAATGTGGCCCCGATCTGCGGAGCGATAACTCCGGTCCCCGGCGGCGTAGGACCTTTAACCATCGCTTTCCTTCTCTCCAACACCTTGAAAGCCTGGAAACAGAACAATTTACCCCAGGCAGGAACCTCTCCTCAGCG
>CAZUYF010000190.1:2541-4251 GCA_964624675.1 uncultured bacterium | reverse complement strand
GGAACACCCCATGGAGGTGATCTTGAGGGACCTTCCGTGAACATGTGGATAAGGGGCTATGAAGGCATCAGCCATCCTGAACTGACGGGGGATATTACACTGGAGGCTGAATTAAGTGATTCCAGCGGGATCTGTCTTCTCGGGGGTTTCGGAAAAGAACTCAATCTGTTTGTCGATGGTAACGGTAATGACGTCAGTTCATATTTTTCATATAACAGAGGCAGTTCGGTTACCGGGAAGCTTGCGTATACTCTTGAAGCTTTGGGAGCAGGGGAACATACACTGATACTCATGAGTGTAGATGGCCTGGGTAACAGTTCCATGGACACACTGAACATCAGAATTCTTGAAGAAAGCGATCTTGATATATCCGAAGCTCTTGTTTATCCTAATCCCGGGAACGGAAGAAGATGCTTCAGCTTCAGGATATCGGAGGATGCCCAGGTAACGGTTTCCATCTATACAGTAGCCGGTACAAGAATAGAACAGCTGACACAGATATGCAGCCAGGGGTACAACCAGATCCTGTGGAGCGGTCTTGATCACGATGGAGATACTATTGCATCGGGTCCTTACATATATAAGATTAATGCGGAGGCTCTTGGCACTTCCGTATTCAGCAGAACAACGGAGGAATTTGGCATACTGGCTGTAATCAGGGAGGATTGATTTGTCAGGCTTACCAGGCGATAAAATTGACTGGCTCTGGAAGCAGATTGAAAAAGCAAGAGAAGAGAAGAATAATGAAACTGTCAGGGAAAGCCTTGAAAGGCTTCTAGCTGACCCTTCCATCAGAAATACCTCCGATGAGGATCTTGCTGTTCTCAATCTGAGCCAGCTTGATATTGACGAGGGCCACTCGCGCGAAGCAGCACTTCGCCTGTCCGGATTCAAATGGCACGGTGTGCCCGGTCCCGCCGGATTACTGCTTATCTCAGACTCCTATCTGAAGCTCGAGTGGTTCGAGCAGGCAAGGGAAGCCCTTGAAGATTATCTGAAGCTCATTCCGGAGGATTTAGACGCCAGGCGGAAACTCGGCCTTGTCCATCTCATGCTGAACAATGATTGCGAAGCCCAGCGAATTCTTCTTGCCACAGCAAGACGCGAGAAACACAAAATCCCGACTACTCTGACTTATCTGGCAATACTCGAAGCGAAGGCTGGAAGAATTGAGGAGAGCCTTCATCTTCTACTGCAGGCAAAAGAACTTGCTCCGTTTGACGAGAAAATAGAACATACCCTCCTCCGAATTGAATCCCTCAGAGTCAGTCTGAAAAGGAAAGCTCTTCATCATGAAGATCTTCCTGTTGAGGACCTTGTTGCCGGTATGGTCAGCGGTATGCTTGAACTTCACGGCTACTCCCGCTCCAAGGCCAGAAAGGCTCTTGATGTATGGAACAGGTTCTGTTCGGTTGTCACTCCGGGGGGCAGAAAACCTGCAATCTGGGCTGCAGCCCTGGAGTACGCGGTAACAAAATACGGCCCCCACTTTACTCAGAAGCAGCTGGCCGATGAATATGGAGTATCTGCATCACAGCTCGGAGAACACTATCATGCCATTACAGAGGCTGTCGATCTCGATTCACTGATTAATACCGACCTTCTTGATGAGATCGAGAAGGAGGGTTCCGGCCTCCATAACCACGTCCGCAGGGAAGAGATGGCGGAAGTAATAGCAACAATCTCAGGAAGACTGGACGAGTTTGATGG
>CAZUYF010000190.1:1338-2441 GCA_964624675.1 uncultured bacterium | reverse complement strand
ATTGTTGAATTCTGGTGGGAAGAAATCGAGATAGATTGTACGGTTGTAGTCGGCGACACTGTTTATTCCAATGCAAGGATCAGGCTCAGAGGTGACAGTTCCCGGGGATATCCCAAGAAATCGTACAGAATTACACTTTCAGAGCAGCAGCCCCTTGAAGGCAGGGCCGAATGGAATTTCAACTCCGAATACCTTGATCATACATATATACATTCCTGGCTCTTTGCCTGGATACTGGAGCAATTGGAATACCCCTGTTTTTCAGTTGACCATGTAAAGCTTTACGTAAACGATACTTACATAGGATTGTATATCAGAGGAGAACCAATAGACGAGCTATTCCTCCAGGACCATGGCATGGATCCCGATGCCAATCTGTACAAGGCTTCAGTGGATGGAGCCTGTCTGAGCAGGTACGATGATGTAGCCGGTTTCTGGGAAAAAAAGGCAAACGAAAGCGAAAACTGGAACGATCTTTACGAACTTATAGATTACCTTGATCAGGTTAACCCGGGTTGCCTTCATGAGAGTGCCGGAGACTATTTCGAGCTGAACCGCCTTGTGACGATGCTTGCTGTAAATTCTCTGGCTCTAAATTACAGCACTTACTACCATAATTATTACATGTACCGTGACATCCGTGGTACCGGACTATGGACAATGCTTCCCTGGGATGTGGATAAAACCTTTGGAGACTGGGTATCGAGAACTTATACACAGGGAGTGAATCCTTACTGGTACGATAATGCGCTGTTTGAACAGGTACTCCTCGATTCGATTCTGCTTGAGCTCTATTTCGATAGAATTGATGTTATCTCGAGCCAGGTATTCGCTCCTGCGATCATCAATCCGGTTATAGATTCCCTTGAAACTGTACTGGCTTCCGCTGTAGAAGAGGATATCCTGGACGGCATAACGGTTGATGAATGGAACGATGCGGTGCTGGAGCTAAGGAATACCAGGATTCCCGGAAGAGTTGCTGCCCTGGCTACCCAGTATGCTGGTGATCCTCGATCTTTCCGGGCATTCAGTGGTGACACTGTTTCTCTGGGAGACAAATTCGTACGCTGGGAAACCTGCTTCGTCCCTTCCGGTGGTGATCT
>CAZUYF010000190.1:0-1238 GCA_964624675.1 uncultured bacterium | reverse complement strand
ACGCAGGATCAGTCACCTTACTACGTTTCTGGTGATGTATACGTACCTTCCGGGGCATTGCTGATCATCGAGGATGGCGTTGAACTGAGATTTGGAGAAGGGGTCAACATTGACTGTGCAGGAGAAATCAGCTGCCGGGGGAGTGCTGCCGACTCGGTCAGATTCATAGCAGATAACGAATCGGAACCATGGGGTGGAATAAAGATAGTCGGCGGGGAAGCAGAATTCTTCTTTGCAGTGTTCTCCGGTTCAGCCGGGTATGGAGGAGTAAGCCAGGATAATGCCTGTATAGATACGGAAAATGCTGAACTGATATTTGAAAACTGTTCCTTCCGGAACAACTACAGATGCATTAATATGACCGGAGGCTCCATTTTTATGGACAGCTCCGATCTTACCGGATGGAATTCGGGAGAGATATTCTTTATGGGTGGTGGTGAATCGGCCACCATACAGAACAGCAGTTTCGGCAACATGGTCAATCCCCCTACGTCTTATCATGACGGAGTGGAGTTTCAGGACTGCCGTACCGGAGTGTATCTCGTTAAGAACTGTGAAGTCTTCAATATTGATGGAGATGCCTTCGATTCCAACAGCAGTTCTCTTATCCTGGAGAATAACAGAGTCTGGAATGTAACCGATAAGGGTTTTTCCATAGGGATCAACGCTATCGGGAGTGCTATATCCGATGTAGACCTGATCGGAAATATCGTATACGGCTGTTACACAGGTATCGCAGTCAAGGATGATTCTTACGCTGATATAACAGGCTGCACCATTTCCGAGTGCGATATCGGGGTTAGAGCTTACAACAAAACCACCGGTTCGGGGGGCGGGATAGTTGATGTTACTAACTCTATTCTGCACGCAAACGCTTCTGTTTTCAGTTTTGAGGATGGCTCCATCGGAACGGTAAGCTATTGTCTTACCGGAAGCGATGAACCATGGACAGGTGAAGGTAATATCGCAGGCGACCCGGGGTTCGCGGACTGGGGTTCCTGGTACCTGTCGTACGATTCACCCTGCATTGATACAGGATCACCCCTGATTGAGGATCCGGACGGAACAAGGT
This sequence comes from uncultured bacterium, assembly GCA_964624675.1. Classification (GTDB taxonomy): domain Bacteria; phylum Fermentibacterota; class Fermentibacteria; order Fermentibacterales; family JCC-6; genus Aegiribacteria. The sequence goes on along the minus strand of CAZUYF010000190.1, from coordinate 166 downwards.
CCGATATGGGCGCCATGTTTTTCCCGCAGGTCTTCGACGGACTGGTCATCAACGAGATCCAATCGATTAATGATACTACAATAGCAGACAGCTACGGTGACTACGATGACTGGTTCGAGATTTACAACGGTACCGGTTACGACTGCGACCTGAGCTGGTTATACGT
>CAZUYF010000189.1:0-4265 GCA_964624675.1 uncultured bacterium | reverse complement strand
GGAAGATGATGATACTTGCATCTATTCTGGCAGCCGTATTCAACCTGGCAGGTCTATCCCTCGCATGGGTGCTGGACCTGCCGCCGGGGGCCGTCATAATACTTATCGCTGCATTTACGTATGGAGTTTCACTAATCGTTGAGAGAGTAAGGTCAGGAACCACCCGATAAATAAGACCCTCATGTAAGAAAAGCCTGTTCTTTCGCTTACAGGTGTTTCTTCCCCCTCAAACCGCGGTAATCCGGTTTCTTTTGTTAACATCGGCAGTCTAGTATAATGAAGCCTATAGTTCCGCAATTATTTGAGGGTATGTGATCTCTAAATCTTCAGATTGATGGAAATGAGGTAGTATGAGCGCCTGGAGATATATCCCCGGCCGGTGGTGGATCTTTGCCATACCACATGTTGTATTTCTGGTTGTGGGCATTGTAATTCTTCTGGCGTACGCGGGCGGTCTCAGAACTCCTGATAGCTGGTTCCCAATGGATGAGATGCTCTTTCTGGGGATAATTTTCATAGCCTTTCCGCCGCTGTTTACCACAGTACTCCTGCTTAGAATCAGGAGAGGCAACATCCGGGAGGAAGCTCTTCTCAGAGAAGGTATTCCTGTTGAGGTCGTCATTCTCTCCATGACAGAAACCGGAACCACAGTGAACAACGCACCCGAGATAGATATGGAGCTTTCACTTAACCTTCCCGATGGCGGCACCAGAGTAGTCAGGCACAGATGCTTCGTCAGTCTTCTTGACCTCGCAAGGTTATCTCGAGGAGACAGACTGCACGCAACGGTGGACCCGGAAGATCCTGACAGAATGGTGGTCATAACCTCGAAAGTAATTTCAGAATCTGACTGAAGTCAGAGATAGTTGACCTCAATGAATCCGTGTTCTAGAATATTATTACTCAAAAATGAAAGGTGAAACATGAAATTACTGCTGATCGTTCTTCTGGCAACTTCAGTATCCGCTTTCTCGGGTCTTGTTGAATTCGGCGGTCATGCCGGTGTATTCCTGCCGGCAGGGGATGATCTGGATGCTTTTAAGACCAGTCCCATCTTCGGTGTGAATGTTCTCGCACATATGCCGATGTTCGCCATTGAGGGAAGTATCAGCTACGCTCCTCTCAGCACCGATGGATTACTCGGTGTAACTGATTATTCGGCTAACATAATCCCGGTACTGGCTGGTATCCGCACTTATTCCGGTCCGATCTTCTACGGTGGAGGTCTTGCATATCACATAACATCGGTGAGTTTCGTTGATATTGCGAGTGTTAAGCAGGATGAAACGGAAAGTAAGTTTGGTGGCTATGCTAATGTTGGAACTGTCCTGCCCATAGGAGGCATGGACATTGAAGCAAGTCTGAAATACCACCTTGTGGATTTCGACTTCGATAGTGCCTGGTTCGGTCTGACAGCAGGTATCAACTTCTAGAAGCAGAGGGACGCCCACCGGAACAGGTGGGCGTTCCCTCCGCTCTACTCTTCATTTACCTTCGGGAATACTCGATGAACTGAAAGATGCTCTTTCAATATTCTAAGCTCCTTTAAATACACCTGTGGACAGGTATCTGTCACCCTAGCTGTGAGATATTCATCATTGAAAGTATAGTATCAGCGAACTCGGAATTCTATCCATCTGAAGAAAGGTTTATTATGCATCACTTCTGCTCCGTATCTGTTTTTAGACCTCTTTCTGTCTCAGCCTTACTGCTTTTGCTTCTGTTACCACTCGGATGTAAGTCAAACGATCACTCCGATGCTGAGAGTATTACTTACGAAACACCCATAGAAGAAACGCCTGCAGAGGAAACATCAAATGCACTTCAAGCAGTGATGACGGTGGAGATAGATGATGATCTTGTGGAAATGGGACTGAATCCTGACCTGCGACCACCATTACATTATCAGTTCAGCGGTGTTGAGTCCCTTAACCAGGATGGAGTTCCAATCACCGATCCAATGGCTGGATTGCATGAATTGTCATGGGATTTCGGAGACAGTTTAACAGAAAGATTTTCTCCGAGCAAGTCAACTGTGCATATCTACCGTGAAGAAGGAACATTCACTGCAAACTTGTTCCTGCGCGAAGGCAGTGGAGAAACTGACACTGCGCAGGTGACAATCGATATAGGCCCGGCATGGCTGGAGATAATGGATCTCACCACAGTGAATCGTCCGGATGGAGGCGCAGATGTGTCTGTTCTCGTGCGCAATCAGAGTAACCAGGATTTAAGAGTTATTATTGTAGAACTTCACGTTGACGGCTCGATTATGCCCTCAAACCTCAGTGCAACATTTGGACCCGGTACGGTACCAGAATATCTCGGACCAAATGCAACATATACATTGACTAGTTCCGTTGGAGAATGGACAGGTGATCTTAAGGCAAGATCATCCTTCTGTACTCCATTGCAATAATTTATGCTGCAGCATCAGTATTCATCATTTTGCTTCCCCTTAACGCAAAAAATCCCATGACCTTCCGGCCATGGGAAATTGTAATTGAATTATTTGATTCAGTCCTCAGTTACAATCCCTTTGCCCGGTACATTTTATGGAACCGGCATGAAGCTGCAAACATAACGGTCGTGAAAAAAAACAGCATTAGAAAACAGAGCCATACGGGGAAGTATGGAACACTTCCGTACGCAGATCTAATAAGTGCGCTTGCATAGGACAAAGGAGAGAGCGGCGCTATCCATCCCGCCCAGGCCGGCATCTGCTCTATGGGAACGAATATCCCGCTTACAAACAATAGCGGCAGTCGAACCAGGTTAGAAAGAAGCATGATGTTGGAAGGGCTTGATGCAGGGGGTGACGAGAGAAGGACGCCAAGAGACGCAAAAGTCAATGCGCCTGCCAGTATGCCGAAGACGAGAAGGGGCAGGTTCACAATAATGGCATCGGTAAGAAGAAGACCCAGAATAACAGGTATGAAAGAGACGGCACTGCCGAACACGAAACCGCTTAAAATATCTCCCGCAAGTATGGCACGGATAGATACAGGGGTGGATATCAACCGTTCCCAGGTTTTCGCCCCTCGCTCCCAGGGTGTTACCAGCGGGCCTATCGCACTGGCGGTGAACCATAGCGCCATAGCGACCATACCGGGAACGACACTCCCGGGAGGGACATTTCTGCCCATCTTGAATGCAATGAAGAAGAATACCGGAAAGACTACCCCGAATATCAGGACGGGAGGCTTCAGGTAGTACAGAAGCACATTCTTTTTCAGGATTACCAGCGAACCATGTACCTGCCTCCGCCAGATGGAATGAACCGGTGAGGAAATCATTGTGAACCTCCGTCTCCGGTGTAGTGAAGGAACACATCTTCAAGACTGGGTTGACGGGTGTTCAGCTGCTCAAGTTCGAGTCCCATGGAATTGGCAAGTACAGCCAGCAGTGTAGCAACGCTTCCGGGAGCTTCGGTATACAGTCTGAGAACATCCTGGCTGGACTCCAGCCTGATGACACCGGGAAGAGATTCCAGCTTTTCATGAGGCGGCGATTGGCCTTTGAACTGCGCTTCGACGTAACGACGCTCTCTCACCATGGATCTGAGTTTTCCCGGAGTATCGATTGCAGCAATGCGCCCCTTGTTGATTATTGCAACCCGGGAACAGATATCACCGGCTTCAACCATGTTGTGCGTGGTTATGAAAACAGTCAGACCATCTGCGTTCAGTTCGGTTACTATTTTGCGGATCAACCTGGCGCTCTGCACATCAAGGCCGCTTGTGGGTTCGTCCAGAAAGAGTACTTCAGGTTCTGTAACAAGGGCGGCGCATAGCATTAACCTCTGCTTCAGACCCTTTGATAATTCGCGTGCCTTACTGTCTTTTCTTTTCGAAAGCCCAAGGGCTTCCAGAAGCCTTTCCCCGGAGCTGACACGCCTGTCCCGTGGAACACCGTAAAGTTCAGCCATGAGCATCAGGTTTCTCCAGACGGAGAGATCGAGGTATACGTTAGCCTGTTCGGGAACCACCGCTATATGCTCCCGGGAGAAGATAGATTCTTTCCTGATATCGTGACCCTGAATTGTGGCAGAACCGCTGGTCGGCTCGATAACTCCGGTCAGCATTCGAACGGTGGTCGTCTTACCGGCGCCGTTGGGGCCAAGAAACCCGAATATCTCTCCCCGGGCAACCTGGAAACTGATATCATCTACAGCTGTCAGATCCCCGAACCTTCTCGAAAGGCCATTCACCCTTATGACAGATTCCTGATCAGTCATTCCATCGTTCATTGATTATTCCTGTCCA
>CAZUYF010000188.1:0-4269 GCA_964624675.1 uncultured bacterium | reverse complement strand
ACCTCCTTACTGATGTATGATAGTGTGGTGGTTATATGATGACCATCGGCCTTGTGACACCGGCTCTGATCTGCGTTCTACCCGAAACACCGACATATTTTCCGATGGAATTTTCAAGAAATTCAGCACATTCCTTATTCATCTCGAAACTCCCGAAGCCCGATGTCAGTATCAGAGTGAAAGGAATATCCTCATCACCTGTTATGGCTACTCCCAGTTCCTCCCCATTGTAACGGACCCAGTCCGAAGCCTGTATTGATGGAGCGATTATTCCCGATACTCCCGCGTCCGAAGCAAGTTTCAGAAATTCCAGGTTAACAGGGGCAGTTGAAAAAGCGATGCAATCCTTTTTGAACTGACCATTACGGGTAGAATCTATCCTTGTAAGCAGTCCGCTGTTTTCTCCTCCGAAACCTATCACTCCATTCAATCTGGTTCCACTCCCGCTTACCCGAACCATGTGATCCGGAAGAATTTCAGATACCCTGCCCGAAACGTGGCAGAACATCTTTACCGGATTGATATCGAATTGAACGGTTACCTTTCCTTTTTTTGTATCGATCGCTTTCAGCACTCCACTGGTGGGTGATTTTACAGTCACAGCTTTGCCATTTGACATATCTGAGGCGATGACCTGACCGGCTTCCACAAATCTATCAAGACCGGCTTTCATATATCCCCTGATGTGTTTGGGCTTTACATCAAGCGGTCCGGCGATATCGATCACATGAGGTTTTTCATCGTAATCCTGTATTTCTCTCAAAACAATAATGCCGGTTTTCTCGATTTTCGTTACCCTTCCCCTGACTGTTGAATGGAAAGTGAAATCGAAGCCCTGGAGACCTTTCCTGTATACTTTGTACAGCGGAGAATTGAGTTTGACTTTGTCCCCTTCCTTTATCAGGAGACCATTGCAGATCTCCTCAGGCGAAAGGTGCCTGTCGTACCCGGGTATTCTGTTCAGATCGATCATGTACAGTCTTGGGGGGTCGAACCTGTTTTCCCCCAATACAGTGCCATGTTTAACCTCATCCCCTGTCTTAACGAATAGATCTCCCTTGTAGGGGAGCCTGTAATCCATTTCCCATTCACCGGTTATCAGTTCTCCCTGCTCCGGGCGGATTGTGTGGACAAACTCACTTATTGTGTGAGTGAATTCAGGGATACCAGAGGACGCAAGAGATTTTTCAATTGCGTCATCTCCATGCCCTCTGCAGTCGATCAAAACCGGCAGTTCAGTATTGAGATGGTTGCTTTCATTTCCCAGTGAAACATCACCATCAGGTTTGAATTCCAGGTTGCCTCCGGAGTTCAGGAAAAGAAGATCACCGCCGGAGAGTTTCCAGGATTTTCCAGTATTTCTGTCCAGCACCTCCAGAACATCATCTCCTTCATCGATTTTTCCGAAAGGGGAGACTGTCCATCCAATATCCTCAAGGCACTCTTCAAGGAAGAGATCCAGTGCGGCTTTGCTGTCTATTTCTGAAAGAACTCCAAGGTGCGGGCTTCTGAAGTTTCTGTCAACTGTCAGCCTGGTTATCCCGGAGGGGCGGAATCCCTCTGCAAGAATCCAGAAAGCCCTGTATTTGTCCGAATGGGATATTATTCCGCCCGAACCGATTATGATTTCTATATCCGATAGATGGAAAGGCTCTTCTTCTGAAGTTAGGAATGTTTCCTCAAACATCTTCCTGTTTCGAGATTTCAGCCTGTCAAGAAATCCGATCCTGCTGGTTTTGTAGCATGAATCAAGATGTTCCTTCCATGCAGATTCTGTGCCGCAGATAGCCGCAGCTTGTTCAACAAGTACTTCTGACTCGTTCCCGGGGATGTATGTAGGGAAGATAGTCTTGTTGTAGATGTAATCCCGCACTCTATTCCGATCGAAACCTTCTGGCAGATATTTCATCAATTTTTCAATGCCTGCCTTAAAGAGCACATTCGCTATCGAATAGCTCATACCGGTATTGGCTGCAACAGTCCGTGAGTACGCACCTGTTATGCAGGAGAAGATATCAGTTGTCGCGCCTCCCATATCCATCATGAGTACACTTGTCTCCACATGGCTGCTGTACAATTTGAGAATATTTTCTACTCCTGTGGGTGTCGGGAGTATATCCGAAATCACATAGTTCTTAAGCTCCGAATAACCTGGTGCCCTTTCCATAACATTTTCCATGAAAAGCCTGTGCACTTCGTTTCTGGCAGGTTCCGTGTTTAATTCCGTCAGTGAGGGGCGCACATTGTCAACGATATGGATATCAAAGCTGTCTTCAAGAACATCCCGGATAAATGTTCTTGCATAAGTATTACCACAGAAAATAAGGGGTATTTTCATTGTCTGCCGGAATTTAGGCTGAGGTTTTGAAAGGGCAAGGAGTTCCGCCAGTCTGACAACACCAGCTACAGCGCCTCCATCAGTTCCACCTGCAAGCATGATCATGTCCGGGTGAAGATTCTGTATGGCCATCATTTTCTCTACAGCCTGAAGGCCATCATCTATGGAGAACATTTTTAGAATGACTCCCCCCGCATTGCTGGCGGTATTCTCAGCGATTTTTCCAGTCTCAACTGATGTGAGACCGAAAACGATCATCTGCAACCCGCCTCCGGCTGAGCTGGTAGACAGGTAGGGTACAGATGGCATACCTTTGCCGCGCGAAAGGTGTTCCCCGGTTTGTGACTCCAGCTTACTTATTGCACGTGCAACTCCTATGCAGACATCTTCAAAGGGCTCTTCAACAGTGGTGGGAACATCAGCGCAGTCAACGAAATGAAGGGTGTTATCAGCGGATCTCTGTAAAAGAAGAGCTTTTGTTGTGGTACTTCCAACATCCGTGATAATAAGCATGCCTGTTTTCCGTTTACCTGAGGTGAAATCCTCAGAATGCTGATAACTTTCCATTGTATTGCCCCTCCCGCTTGGTAAAATACTGTAGTGAATATCTCAGAGAAGTTCGATTTGTCAATTATTAGTACGTCCGACAAAGCAAGTAACTGAATGAATGATTGCGCAATTTTCTCGGAAATATGCAATATTGAATATTATTAAGATAAATACGTATTATAGCTATATATTTAATATTCAGTATAAATAACAGGTCAAACAAGTTGAAGAAGTGTGGTACGTCCCCGTTGTTGTTGGTCTTTGGGGTATCTATATTCAGTATGATGTAATGTTCTATCTTACTCATCCCCCCCCAGGAGGAATCGTATGGCTATAGTGATCGATGGAACCGGCCTCACAGTAGAAAAGCTCGTTAGAATCGCCCGTCACGGAGAAAAAATTGAACTGTCTCCCGCTGCGGAGGAAAGGATCAGATTCTGCCGGGGCATGATAACCAGAAAACTTGAAAAGAAAGAGATCATGTACGGTGTTAATACCGGCATCGGAGAATTCTCTGAAACTCTGCTTAACGATGAGGAAGTTAAGCTGTTCCAGAAATATCTTGTGTACAACCACGCCGCCGGAATAGGAGAACCCGCACCGCTTGAGTATGTCCGCGGTGCAATGGCTTCAAGGGTCAATGTTCACGCCAAGGGACATTCGGCAATGAGGATTGAAATTACGCAGCAGCTTGTGAATATGCTTAATAAGGGCGTGACTCCTTTCGTTTGCCAGAAAGGTTCAGTTGGAGCATGTGGAGACCTTGCCCCGATGTCCCAGATAGCGCTTGTTGTCATCGGTGAAGGGGAAGCCTTTTACAATGGTGAGCTTCTGTCCGGTGGGGAGGCCCTCAAAAGAGCCGGCCTGAAGCCGGAGATATTCCATGCCCGTGATGGCCTGGCCACGATAAACGGTTCAAACGTCCTGAACGCCATGAATACAATTCATCTATACGATATGAACCGCTGGTTTAAGCAGGCCGAAATCGCAGCAGCAATGAGCCTTGAGGCATTGTTAGCTAATTTCAAGCCGTACAATGAAAAACTGCATAGTGCCAGAGGTTTCTCCGGTGCCGTCCGAACTGCGAACTCGCTTATGAGATGCATTGCGGGAAGTGACCTCCTCAAAGGCGGCAAGAAGAAAGTCCAGGACGCGTATTCCATGAGGAGCACTCCCCAGGTTATAGGAGCAGCGCACGATGCCCTTGCATATGCAAGGAGCCAGGTCGAGATAGAATTGAACGGTGTTGGAGACAATCCCGTATTCTTCCCGGAAGAGGATCTGGTTCTGACGGGAGCTAACTTCCAGGGAACACCCGTATCGCTTCCGATGGATATGATGGGTATTGCCATAACGATGGTGTCCGTAATGTCCGAGAGAAG